>CAZIQW010000125.1:0-6877 GCA_964541585.1 uncultured Dehalococcoidales bacterium
GTAAATCCAAGTTATCTTATTTTATACAATAGCCTGATTTGCATATAGAAAGGTACCCTTTATTATGATGAAAAAATCCTGGTGGAAGATAGCGTTAGTCGCGATGAGTCTGGCGTTCCTTTTCGCTGTACCTCAAATTCATGAAATACATTGCCAGCCTTATTATTATACGTTCCTGGGGCTTCTCACTGTGCTTGCCACTATCCGGACAGTATATGAAGAGCACTTTGAAGAAAGGTTTTACCGGCGCTGGAAAAAGCTCCGGGAGCGTGGATTCTGGATAAACTTTTTGCGAAAAGGGATTTGGGCTATGGTCTTAATAATAGCAGCGGTAAGTGCCGGTCAGTTATTCGGGAATGGTGTTACTCCTCTTGAAATAGTAGAGAGACTCTCAGTAGGAGGTCTTATACCTGTGATTCTTGTATTACTGTTATTTTCCGTTCTGCTTGGAATAGTCGGCTGGTACGAGGATGAAAAAAGGTACGCTAAAATCTGCTTTCGAAAGGAGTATGACAGCTATGATAGCTGATTGCCGGCTCCTTGGTGCAGTCAGAGCAGGCTCTCTTTTTAGATTTTTGTAACGAAACCTTTGTTTAAGGGACTTATTATTTAAGAGTCGAAATGCAGAATATGGATCAAATATATAAAGAATATTTTCAAACAGTATATAGATACCTGTTCTGCCTGACCAATGACGCTAATTTGTCTGAAGAATTAACCCAGGAAACTTTTTACCAGGCATTGAAAACCGTCAACAACTTCAGGGGTGATTGCAAAATATCCGTCTGGCTTTGCCAGATTGCCAAACATTTATGGTTCAAGGATTGTAAAAAAAGAAACCGGATAGTTACACTCCCCTTGGATTCCATTGAGTTTGAACTTTCAGCCAGAGAGAACGTAGAAGATGGAATATTGGTGAAAGAAGCCCGGATAGACCTGTACCGGAAATTGCAAAGCCTGGATGAAAAGACCAGAGAGGTCATGTATTTGAGGCTTACAGGAGAGCTGAGTTTTAAAGAGATAGGCGATATATTAAACCGGAATGAAACCTGGGCGAGGGTAACTTTTTATAGAGGCAAACAACAGTTGTTCAGAGGGGATGAGAAATGAAGCAAGAATCAGTTTGCAGTATCGTGCAAGATTTGCTGCCTAACTACATAGAAAAACTGACCAGCGATGAAACAAATCGTTTTATTGAGGAACATATAGAAACATGTGACCAGTGCTGCAGCATGATGCAGGATATGAAAGCGGAAATCAGCGAGAAAAAAACGGTTCCCAAAATAGAGCTAAAATTTCTGAAAAAGGTAAGAAAAACAAGGATAGCAGCCGCTGTTTTCTGCATTCTCCTGGCGCTCGTGGGGTCCTACCTGCTGTATTCCGCTGAATATCATTATACAATTGACAAGGGTGATTTATCCTCAGCCATCACGGAATTCACCACTCCTTTTGAGCCCGAGTTTAATGCCTATGTGTTGGAGACTCAAGCAGTTGGCAACACATTGATCGCTTCCTTCAAGGACCAGGCTCATGCTGATAATTATGGCGTTGCTGTTCTGGTAAAGGGATTTAACCAGAGATACCGGATCATTCGCACCCAGATCAAGGCTTCCGATTATTCCTCGGTTGTGCAGGTTTTTCCACTTGAAATCAGAAACCAACGTTATTATGCTGTGAGCGGCTATAACCTCTCCAGTGATATCCGCTTCTATGGATTAGACTATTCTGCATATGTGAATCCAGGCAGCCTGTCTGAAGACCGTGTCAAACAATCGATACGGTTCGATGTTAAGAACCCGCAGTTCCTGGAGATTTATCCAGCGGATGAATTAGATGACCGGGTTATAAACGAATCCGGCAAGACTCTGTACAACTATCAATTGATAAGTGCGTCTCTGTATGATGCCGGCGGCATGGAAATCACCGAAAATTTCAGGAATGAAAATCCGGGGGTTGAAGCGCACTCGGGGGCTGGTAAAGCCGAATTGTTCCTGCTGTACGTTTATATTACGATCGTGCTTATATTGGGGGTCGTTTTTGCTAGATATTTCTTGCATGATTGACTTTAAAGAATAATAGAAGCACAGAGGGAGATTATTAAATGGAGAACATACACGATATTCAAAATAAACTTATAAAAGTATCCCAATCCTGGGCGCAAAAACGAGACTTTATTCCTTCTCAGGCTCAAGAGCTTCGTCAGGGAGCTATTGCCCTAAATCATGCCCATTATCTTAAAAGTATTCCTATCTACCAGAAAATTGCCCGAGAAGAAAAAGTCGGCGAATCTGCCGATATCGAAACAATAAAAACAAAGCTCATGTTCAGCGATGGTATCTTCAAGAGCTACAATAGGGAATGGCTCGATAGTTGCGACTTTAGCAAGATGAACCAATGGCTATCGGGCATTTATCATAAACCGGTTACTCTGGATAGCCAAGGTATTGTGTCGATTGATGGGTGGCTGGAACGGCTCGAAACCGCCGGCATCAACGTTGCTTACAGCTCCGGCACCTCAGGCAAGTTCTCCTTTATCCCGCGCGGCAGGGATGAATGGACCCTGGCGAAAACCGCCAATATTTGCTGCCTGGCCCCGCTGCTGACCCATTTGAACGTTGCCGCCTCACCCGGCCGCTTTTCCCTGAAACAGGCCATTAAACTCCTGCCCCCGGAGGTTTTTGCGCAGGCTGTGGGCAAGACGGGACTGCCGGGCTATGACGCCTTTTTCCTGGGTTTTCGCCGGGGAAGGATGGGCAACCAGACGCTGATGCAGGAGCTCGCCCCGGTCTTCCGCAGGCACTTTTTCCTGTATGACATCGACCTCTCGGCAGCTGCCCTGCACTGTCTCCGACACGGTGCCCGGAGCCGGGAGGAACAGCAGCTTGCGGAGCAGTTACAAAACCAGGTTGTCGGTCAGCGCGACCGGAATTACCTGAACATCCTCGAACGCATCCGTGACTCCACTACTGAAGGACAAAAGGTCTTCATCTTTGGAGCCCCCTATCAGTTCAAGGAGCTCTGCGAGGTCGTATCCGGACAAAAACAGGGAATAGCCTTGAATTCCGGGAGCCTGGTCCTCTTCGGCGGCGGCTGGAAGTCTTTTACCGGGGAGCTTCTGAGCCGGGAAGACCTGGTGAAAAAAATCGCGGACTGCTTTGACCTGACGGTGCAGAGCATCCTGGAAGGCTACTCGATGACGGAAATCAGCCTGCTTACGATGCGCTGCGAATACGGCCGCTTCCACATCCCGCCCCTGATAGAGCCGGTGGTCCTGGATGAGGAGCTGAATCCGCTGGCAGGCCAAGATTTAAGCGGTACTTTCGGTTTCCTGGACCCGCTGGCGGTCTCGCACCCCGGCTTTATTATCAGCGGCGACCATGTCCGTCTGGTGGACGGCGAATGCCGCTGCGGGCTGGTAGGTCCCGCAGTGACCGAAATCGGACGGGCCAAAAGCCGGGAAATCAAGGGCTGCGGAGGTATTATGGGCTCGGTGGAGGCCTGAAGGGAGACCATCTTATGACTGTATTGTTAATTCTTAATATCCTGGCATACATATTTTTGGGAGTGGTCTTCTGGGGACTAATCTGGCGCGGCCTTGTCTGGCTACCCCGAAAGCTGAAAATACTGCCGGGGGCCCGGATTCTGCTCAGTTTTCTGGTTTTGGGTATCTTGATGGGACTTTTTTCCGTATGGGTCTGGCCGGGGGATTTTGTCACCCTGCTGAATGTTATCGGAGTACTGCTCGGCGACCTGATTTATAGTACGTCAATCAGGCTTTTCGGAGACCCTTACTCTTCGCAAGCGCATTTCACCATACCCTGGCTGCTGAGAACACCCCAGGTGTACGCCCTGGTCTCATTCCTGCTGTGCGGGATTATCGGAGTCACAGCGCAAATTATTTTTAATTCCCGGACGGAAAGCCGCCCGGATAAACTTCGATGAGGAGCGGATATGGAAACAATCTGCAACAGCTTAAATTTACTCCGTAATGATAAAGGGGTCATCCGCATCCCCTTCCTGGTCAAAGGGAAGGTTATCGCTCCCCCGGAGATGGGCCGGGAGCAAATCGAGGCCGCTTTCCGGGATGCCGGGAAAGAGACCCTTTATCTGAAGCTCCCCGAGGCGCAGCTTGTCCGGGAGCCGGTGATAGACCGGAAAACCCTGCAATACTCAGGGGAATACATTTATCAGGTACTGCCGCCGGTCAGCGGCAGTGAGCTAATTGAGACGGATATCGATAAGCTGGTGCAGGGGCCCTATGCTTTATCGGCAGCCGGTATCCTGGACTATTTGGACTCTATCTCCGCCGTTTTGGGACGGAACCGGGGACTGTTAACGGAACTGCTGAGTTCTTATCGCCTGACTGCCGGATATCCGGAGGCTTTCCTGGATGCCTGGTTTGAAGCTATCAGCTCAACCCTGGACCGGAAGGAGGCCGGGGCTATGATAGATAACGAGCTGTCGCTGTGGGGAAAACCCGGCAGTGAGTTTCTGAACGGCTGGGTGGAAGTGCCCTCCGGTGATTTGCCCGGAACAACCTTCAAGCTGGCTCAGAGTATTTTCAATAAAGAGGATGCTGGAAAATCTGTTCCCCCCTTATTGATAAGAGCCTGTCCCTGGCTTGAACAGGGAGGGATTAAGGGGGATTTTTCTACCCCTCAGAAAACTTTCCTGCGCGCCATGCCCACCCGCCAGCTGCATATCACGGCCGGCAACGCGCCGGAGGTGCCCGTCATCTCCGCCCTCAGAGCCATACTGACCAAGTCCGCTGCCGTTATCAAGCTGCCCTTCGGCGCCACACTCACCGGCTCGCTGTTTGCCCTGGCTGCGGCAGCTGCGGAACCCGACCACCCTCTCACGCAAAATCTCTCGGTCGTCTACTGGCAGGGAGGGGACAGCGATATTGAAAACATCCTTTTCCGGCCCCATGCTTTCGACCGGGTGGTGGTGTGGGGCTCGCCGGAAACAGTGGCGGCCGTGCAGTCCCGAGCCCTGTATACCCGCACTATCTGTCTCAATCCCCGCTACGGCGTCAGCCTTATCGGACAGGAGGCTTTTCACGGCAGTCTGGAAGAAGCCGTTTTAAAGGCTTCGGTGGACTCCCTGATTTACGACCAGAAGGCCTGTACCGCTTCCCTGGTACATTATGTCGAGGGAACGGAGGAGCAGGCCAATCAATATGCGGAATGTCTTCAGCAGGCCTTCGGCCGGTGGGATAGTTCCGCCCCCGGCTTCATCCCCCCTGCCACCCGGGGAGAACTCAAGCGGCTGAAACGCGGCAGGTACAACTCCGCCCGCTGGTATCTTAACAGCCGGGACGGGGAGTTCACCTCGGGAGCGGCGGTAATGCCGGATGAGTTCGATGTCCTGGACCATCCGCTGTGCCGGCTGGTAGTCGTCCGCCCGGTGAAAAAATTAGAAGCGGCCCTGAAATACCTGCATCCGGGAGTATCCGCCGCCGGCGTCTACCCGGAAGAGCGCCGGGAGGCTCTCCGGGACAGGATACTGGCCAGGGGTGTTTCCAGTGTGTTCCCCCTGGGTCATTGCGAGCGGCTGTTCGCCGGAATGCCCCACGACGGCATGCCGGTGCTGAGCCATCTGGTGGACTGGAAAAATGCCTGAAAGTTTTTGTCCGGTTTTAACCTCCTCATGCATTTCAATATATAGAGATGAAAGGGACTCTGGTTTTGGAAGAAGCTTATATAATTGACCTGATGCGGTCAGGTAACACCGATGCCTTTGCTGATATCGTCCAGCATTACCATGCGCCCATTCAGCGCTACCTTTACCGCCTGACCGGGGACTATGAAATGTCGCAGGACCTGGCGCAGGATACCTTTATCCAGGCCTACCAGAATATCCTGAAAACAGACTCGGAGCTTTCTTTCAAAGCCTGGCTCTACCGGATTGCCACCAATAATGCCTTGCAGGTGCGGCGGCGGAAACGACTGCTTCCCTTCCTCCCCTTCTCCAGTTTGAAAAAGCCGGAATTGGCGGCTGGAGAATGTCCGGACGAGTTTGAAAAAAACCTGGAAATCCAGGAAGCCCTGCAAAAGGTCCCCCAGGAGCAGAGGACCTGTCTGGTGCTCCATTTCGTGGAAGGATTTAAATACCGCGAAATTGCGGACACCCTGGGAATTTCCGAAGAAGCAGTCCGCAAGAGGGTGGCCCGGGGCAGCCGGGAGTTCCGCAGGATATACAGTCACGGAGGTGTGAGATGAAGTGTCGGGATATGGAAGAACTGCTTTCCGCTTATGCCAGTGATGAGCTCTCTCGTACCCAGAAGGAGTTCGTGGAGGAGCACCTGGCCGGCTGCGCCGGTTGCCGGGCAGCCCTGGAGGAATTCCGGGAAGTCCGCCGGCAACTCATGTCTCTGAGGACCCTGCCGTCTACGTCAGATGCTAAGGAGATTACCATGTCAAAAATCAAAGAAAAAAGCAGCCGGAAGCCGGTTCAAAAGTGGCTGCGCCCGGCCCTGGCGGCTGTTCCCGTAGTCGCTATCCTGATAGCCCTCTCCATTCTGCAGCCCTGGAGCCCTGTTCCCGTACCGCAAAGCGTTATGGCCAAAGCTTATGCGGCAACTGAGAGCGTTCAGTCATACCGTTTCGATATCTCGCAAGTTTCTACAACCGGACAGGAGGCGCGGCTTGAGGCTGAGTATTCTTCTCCCGACCGGTATTACGTCAGAATGAGTGAAACCGGAAAAGATGAGGTTGAGGAGATTATTGTTATCGGGGACAGGCAGTATGCCAAAAGCAGCGGCATGTCCAAAACCAGGATAACGGTCACCGTCGTCAGCTTTTCTTCGTTATTAAAGAAAGAAACGACCCTGGGTATGATAGATATGCTTGCCGACCTTCAGGAACTGCCGGGGGAG
>CAZIQW010000126.1:0-6798 GCA_964541585.1 uncultured Dehalococcoidales bacterium
GAGATCTACACCCTATCCTACCACTCTTTCCCTACACGACGCTCTTCCGATCTTATTGGCCAGGCGAGCTATATACTTGCCATAAGCAATGGGTTCATGGAACGGTTTGGTAAAATCGGTGCTTACCAGGATAGCAAAGTTGGTATTCTCCGTGCATCTTCCGGCATAGCTGTGCCCGTTAACAGTCACCACCGGGTCAGCACCACCGGTATTTTCCATAGTCACTTCACCGCCGGGACACATGCAGAAAGTGCGGATGCGGTCATCAAAACTCCTGGATACGTATTCCAGCTTGGCTTCGTAGAGCACGTTCGTAAGGTCTTCCATGACCGCCCGCGGAACCTCTACTCTAACCCCCACATCCACCGGGTTACTATGCATGGTGAGCTTAAGACGCTGGCCCTCCCTGGAAAACCATTCCGCACCCTCCCTCCCAGGGGCTGTAATCAAATAATCGCATTCAAATACCTCTCCGGTATCGACTTCTACTCCCTTGACTTCGCCATTCTCCACAATTATCCGTTTGGCCATGGTTTTTAGCCTGACATCCAGGTGTGAATTGAGATGTTCACGCATGGATTTCAATACCGAGAAACAATTCTCCGTACCCATATGCCGCAAGGGTACTGTAACCAGTTTAAGGTCCGCAAGGGTGGCTTTGTCCCGGAGTCTCTCAATCTCCGGGCCAACACCATAAAGCTTTTCAGGGGCTCCAAAATGAATGTAAATCTCGTCAATATACTTGAGCAGAGCTTCAGTTCTGTCCCGTCCCAGATAATCCTTCAGCCAGCCTCCCACCTCAGGGGTTAAAGTAAGTTTTCCGTCACTGAATGCACCGGCCCCTCCCAGTCCGCAGACCATGTTGCAGGGGTTACAGCATGTGCATGGCCGGCTGGTACCTCTAACCGTACATATCCGCTCGCCGAGATCTTTACCCTTCTCGATTAATAACAGGCTCAAGCTTGATGACCGGCTTATCTCCAGAGCTGCAAAAATACCAGCCGGTCCGCCGCCTACAATAATTACATTGTATTTTTTGCTCATTATATCTCCGCACCCATTATCATATTAGACGTACACGAGTAATGAGTCAATATGGAAGATTGCAACAACTTCACCCTCAGTCCAATAGAACTATCTTCTAGAATATAAACCCTTCCATTGATGAAAATAGTTACCTATACTGGAACATACTGAGCTAAACCTGAAAACATTGGAATAAAGCTATACGAAGCAGGGAGATGGACATGCATATGAAAATTAACAACTCTTTACTGACCCCGGAGCAGGTTTCTGAAATCCTTCAGATACACGTTTTAACTGTTTACAGCTATATCCGTCAGGGCAAGTTAGGCGCAGTACGCCTTGGCCGGAGCTATCGCATTTCTCCCGAGGACCTTGACCGTTTACTGGAATCGAACCGGGTCAAAAAAACAGAGGGAAATGGAAAGAATAAATGAGGGCAAAACCGTGAAAAAAACACATAACCATCACCGTGTAGTCGTTACCGGACTGGGAGCGGTAAATCCTCTCGGTCTGAATATTACTGAGACCTGGGAATCCCTGCTTCAGGGGAAATCAGGAGTTGATTGGATTTCTTCTTTTGATACTGCCGCTTATCAGACCAAAATTGCGGCTGAGGTTAAGGGATTTTCCCTTAATCCCTATATTAACCACAAACAGTCCCGTCGCATGGACCGGTTCACCCAGTTTGCCGTAGCCGCCAGTCTTCAGTCCGTAGAAGCTGCCGGGTTGACCATCAGCACTCATAACGCAGAGGAGGTTGGGGTAATCATCGGCAACAGCGTCTGCGGGTTGCTTTCCGTGTGTGAGCAATACCGGATATTGTCTGAACAGGGGCCGGATAGAGTCAGCCCCGCCCTCGCTCCTACCATGACCGGTGACGCGGCCTCAGTGCAGGTCTCTCTTCTTCTGGGAGCTAAAGGAGTAAACTACTCGCCGTCTTCAGCCTGTGCCAGCGGCAGTGACGCCATCGGTCAGTCTTATGATATTATCCGACGGGGTCACGCTAAAGCAATGGTAGCCGGGGGTACCGAAGCTCCGGTTATCCCGCTGGTCATAGCCGCCTTTAATGCCATCCGGGCTTTATCCGTCAATAATGAAATTCCGGCCTCGGCCTGCCAGCCTTTCGACCTGAAAAGGGACGGTTTCGTGATGGGAGAAGGTGCGGCAATGATGGTGCTGGAAGATGCCGATAGCGCCCTGGAGCGTGGTGCACCCATTCTGGCTGAACTGGTGTCTTATGGTGCTTCCAGCGATGCCTTCCACCTGATTCAACCTTCCCCGGACGGGAGAGGCGCCGCGTTAGCTGTAAAAATGGCTCTCAAGAATTCCGGGACCAACCCGGATGAAATCGATTACATCCACGCCCACGGGACCGCGACCCTGCTGAACGACCGCGTGGAAACTGTTGTAATCAGAAAGATATTCGGGGAGAGGGCCGGGCAGATACCCATATCCGCAACCAAATCCATGACCGGGCACCTTCTGGGAGCATCGGGGAGTCTGGGAGCCGCGATAACTGTCCTGGCGATGAAGCACGGAATCATCCCGCCGACTATCAATTTAACCAACCCTGACCCGGAATGCGATCTGGACTTCGTACCGGAAAAAGCACGGAAGGTGAAGATACGGACAGCCATGGCTAATTCCTTCGGTTTTGGCGGGCATAACGCGGTACTTATCTTCCGTCAGCCTGAGTTCAATTAGAGATTCATTCCGATGCCCGGTCGGAAACCGTCATATCCCTGACTCCCGGCGGATAGCTATACAGAGCTAAGGGGATGATAGCCACGATTATCAGGGAAAAAGTGATTATCGCTGTATTGTAACTGCCGGTAATATCGAAACAATAGCCCCAATGGCAACAATGCGCCTTGATCCGTACCTGTCGACCCAGGCACCCAGGAAGTGCAAGGCAACAGCCGAAAGAAATACCCCCACTGACATAGCCAGGGCCAGTTCGCCCCTCGACCAGCCCAGGTCAACAAACATGATATTGAAAAATATACCCTGTCCGTAGCCCAGCATCCCGATAGAAATAAACAGTGAAAGGAAGCCGGCGAAGACTATCCACCAGCCATAGAAGACCCTGGACTTATCTGGCGGGGGGGTCATTATCCTTCAGGTTACCGGTTAAATCAGGCTGCCGGTAAAACATTTCTTCGTCATCATCCAGGTCACCGAAGGGATATTCCCAAATATTATCATCCAAGTCGTTACGACCTCATAATATTTTCCTTATCCATCATACTCCGACTATTTTGGATAGGCAAACCATCCGGGTACCGGGATGAATGTTTCACATTCATCCCTTGAATAACGGACTATCCTGACAGCACCAGCGGGTAGAGCGGCGTGTTATTATGCGGTATAATGTGGTCATGGAAAACAAGCTGCGTCTTCTGCCCGGCGTGGATAAAATATTGGGTGCAGGAAGAATTAAGGAACTGGAAAGCCTGTTCCCGCACGACTTAATCGTGGAGCTTATCCGGGAAAGCCTGAACAATTACCGCGCGCTCATTCTCCAAGGCAAGGAAGCACCTTCCCTGAACGAAATTATCGATAATGTTTCCCATCAGGTGCTGGCGCTGGCGCGTCCCAGCATCCGCCCTCTGATTAATGCCACCGGTGTAGCGCTGCATACCAATTTAGGACGCGCTCCGCTGAGCGAAGACACGATTGCCGCGATGGATACTGTCTCCCGGAGCTATAACAACCTGGAGTTCGATCTGGCAAGCGGGGAACGGGGCTCACGCCATGTGCACGTCGAATCCTTATTGTGCCGTCTGACGGGAGCAGAGGCCGGACTGATAGTCAATAACAACGCCTCTGCCGTCCTCCTGGGCCTTACCGCCCTGGCGAAAAGGAAAGAGGTTATAGTCTCCCGGGGGCAGGCGGTGGAAATCGGGGGAGGGTTTCGAATCCCCGAGGTAATGCGCCAAAGCGGGGCAAAGCTCATCGAAGTAGGCACTACCAACTGTACCTACATCCGCGACTATGAGCAGGCCATTACTCCGCAAACCGCAGCCTTGCTCCGGGTACATTCCAGTAATTTCCTGGTAATGGGATTCACCCACATGGTAACGCTAGAGGAGATGGTAAGCCTGGGCAGGCAATATAATATACCGGTCTTTGACGACCTGGGCAGCGGTTGTCCACTGGACACATCTCCGTTCGGTCTATCCCATGAGCCCACCATACAGGAGAGCATCGCCGGGGGTGTCGACCTGGCATTTTTCTCCGGCGATAAACTGCTGGGAGGCCCGCAGGCAGGCATCATTATAGGTAAAAAATTTTATATCGATAAACTCAAGAAGCATCCGCTGGTACGGGCGATACGAATAGATAAGACCCGGATAGCGGGGCTTTCAGCAACTCTGGTCCACTATCTCAAGGGGGAGGCACTGGATAAAATTCCGGTATGGCGCATGATTTCTCTGCCTTTAGCGGAAATCGAGCGGCGTGCCAGCCTCTGGGTAAAAGCCCTTGACGACCGGGCGCGGGCGCTTGACGGGGAGAGCCTTATCGGGGGCGGCAGCCTGCCCGGCACCACGCTGCCTACCCGACTGTTAGCAATCGGCGAGGCCGGAAAACCGGCCCTGGCGCAAAAGATAGCCCGCCGTCTCCGGTCCCAGGAGCCTCCCGTTATTGGACGCATCAGCGAGAACCTGCTGCTACTGGATCCCCGCACCGTCCTTCCCGGAGAGGATGACTTACTGATTAAGGCCTTAAAGCAGGCCCTTCAATAACACAATCACAGGAGAAACAATTTGTTTGTAATAGGCACCGCCGGCCATGTCGACCACGGCAAATCCACGCTTATCCGGGCTTTAACGGGTATCGATCCGGACCGCCTGGCAGAAGAAAAATCCCGGGAGATGACTATCGACCTGGGGTTTGCCTGGCTCAAGCTCCCGGGGGGGCTCGAAGTGGGTGTCATTGACGTACCCGGCCATGAGCATTTTATCAAAAACATGCTGGCCGGGGTCAGCGGTATGGACCTGGCTCTCCTGGTAGTAGCCGCCAATGAGTCCATCAAGCCGCAGACCCTTGAGCATCTGGCCATCCTGGACCTCATGGAAGTGCCCCGGCTGATTGCAGTGATTACCCAGGCCGACCTGGCCGATGAAGACCAGGTTATCCTGGTAGGCATGGAAATCGAAGACCTGTTGAAACCCACCCGCTTTGCCGGAGCCCCGGTAGTCTCCGTCTCTGCAGTCACCGGACAGGGCCTGGGGGAACTGAAAGAAACCATCGATAATATATTAAGGCAGGCCCAGCCGGCCAGAGATACCGGCAAGCCCCGTTTATCAATTGACAGGGTCTTTACCATCTCCGGTTCCGGCACTGTGGTAACCGGTACGCTGATTGACGGCTCCCTGGCCCTGGGACAGGAGGTAGAAATCCTGCCCCCCGGCCTTAAGTCCCGGATACGCGGTCTGCAGACCCATAAGACCCAACTTAACGCAGTGGGTCCGGGGAGCCGTGTAGCAGTGAACCTGGTGGGACTCAGCCCTTCGGACTTGAAGCGGGGTAATATCCTCACCAGACCGGGCTGGTTGAAACCGACCGCCCTGCTGGATGCCCGGCTGCGCCTGCTGCCCCAGCCGGAACGGCCGCTGAAGCACGATACCGAAGTCAGCTTTCATGCCGGTTCCGCCGAGGTTATGGCGCACGTGCGATTACTGGAAAAAGAGGAAGCCCGGCCGGGAGAGACCACCTGGGTACAGCTGGTTCTCAAAGAACCTCTGGCATTGATAAACGGAGACCGTTATATTATCCGTTCACCCATGGATACCCTGGGAGGCGGTATAATTATCGAAACTCATCCCAGGCAAAAGTACCGCCGCTTCCGCCCGGAGATTATCGAAAATCTCAAGGCAAGGGGGGAGGGCAAGACCGAAGAAACCCTCCTGGCGGCATTGAAAGCCCGACAACCGCAGGAAACCGGCAGCCTGCTTTCCCAAAGCAATATGGACTCAGATACCGCCCGGGCGGCAATTGACTCACTGATTCAACAGGGAAAAGTGGTAGCGGCAGGAGATGTCCAGGACAGCCTTCTGTTCACGGATACCGCCTGGACGCAGCTCAAGGATAATATCGTGGCGTTAGTGCAGAACTATCACCGGAAATACCCTCTCAGGCTGGGTATACCCAAGGCTGAAATCAGCAGCAAAGTGAAGCTGGGGACTCATTTTGGGGATGTCCTTCAGAGGCTGTTTACCGATAGAGTGCTGGCAGAAGAGTCAACCCTGGTGCGGTTATCCGAGCACCAGATAAAGCTGTCCACTGCCCAGCAAGCAAAGATAGAGGCCTTTTTAAACGAACTGGACCGGAATCATTATTCTCCGGCGCCGGAAACGGTGCTGGAAGCGGACCTGCTGAACCTGCTGGCAGATAGAGGTCAGGCAGTCAGAACCGCGGGCGGGGTTGTTTTCTCCGCTGCTGCCTATGCGGATATGGTAGAGAGGATAATGGACCACATCCGGAAGCATGGGAAAATTACGCTCGGCGAAACGCGGGACATGTTCCAGACCAGCCGGAAATACGCTCAGGCCCTCCTGGAGCACATGGACGAAAAAAAGCTGACCAAACGGGTGGGGGATGACAGAGTGACAGGTGAGAAGGGGTAATCAGCCACAATTTTCTTTTTATATAGAAGAGGAATTAAACCTTACCAGAGCTTCCCAATTAATATCTCCATTTATGCAAAATTTATCGCAAAAATCCGAGATCGGAAGAGCACACGTCTGAACTCCAGTCACCGCTCATTAT
>CAZIQW010000127.1:0-6783 GCA_964541585.1 uncultured Dehalococcoidales bacterium
CAAGTCGGCCTGTGCGCAGGCGATATTACCCAGTATCAGATTAAAATAATATGGCGGTTGAACCAATCCTTTCTTGATCAGGTATTTAGCATAGTTAACCATGCCCAAATCGAAAACTTCCATTTCCGGCTTGATTCCTCTTTCCAGCATGGTCCTGGCTAAATCCTGGATCATCTGGGGCGAATTTACGCTCGCTTCTTTATTAAAATTAAGTGAGCTCAAGGTCAAGCTGGCAAAATCCGGTCTGAGGTCACCGTCGAGATTCAGACAATCGGAACGTTCTTGGAATGCATTAAAGAGCCTGCCTGAGGTAGAGACGCATAATACGAGATCCTGTCTTTTATCTCTAATTCCTCGAATAATCTCCGCATAGATTTCTTTCCTGTACGTGGGCAGCCCGGTTTCCGGGTCGCGCGCATGAAGGTGAACCATGTTAACTCCGAGTTCTGCCGCATCCAGCACGTCCTGGATAATTTCACCGGGTAAAATAGGAACATGAGGACTCATCTCTCTGGTGGGAATGAGGCCGGTGGGCGCAAAATTCATGATGAACTTATCATTTGACATTGAGATAAGTATTGCACAGTGCCATCTGATTTTCAATAATCTTATACCGGGCAGGTTTGACATTCCAAAACCAGGATGTTAACATCGGGAAAGTGCCTGAGGGTATAACTGAGCAAGCGTCTTTAACCGCTGTTTTCAGGATAAGTTTCCGCTGAGGGCGCGGTTCGGTGTTATTTTGAAAAACGGAATGCTGCTGCGAATAAGCAACCGCGTGGTAATACTGGCGATAGTTGCTATTACGATATTCTTGTTACCCGTTGTATGCTGGACAAACGGCAATATAAGAATTGCGTTGAGTCTTGTTGCTCTGCTGCTTTTTCCCGGATATGCGCTTTTATCTGCACTTTTTCCGACTAACAACTCCATCAGCAGTATTGAAAGGATAGCTTTAAGCTTCGGGGTTAGCCTGGCAATTGTATCTGTAAGCGGTCTATTGATACACGTATCCCCGCTGGAACTGGGATTGAATTCTATCCTTATCATTACAGTGATAATTATCCTTTTTGCATCCGCCATTGCCTGGTATCGGAATGCCAGGACAGCATCTGAAAGACGTTTATCCTTCAGTATCCGGCTTTTCTTGCCGGAGTGGAGCCGTCAGACCAGACTCGATAGAATGCTTACTTTAACTCTAGCCATTGTTCTGGTGACAGTGCTCGGAGTAGCGGGCTATGCTGCGGCGGTTCCAGATGAAGGTGAATTCTATACTGAATTTTACATACTGGACGCACAGGGTTCAACCTCAGATTATCCGGGTAACGTGTTTTTCGGAGAACCGATAGATGTGATAGTGGGTGTTATCAGCCATGAGAAAGAGAATACAAAGTACCAGATTAAAATTGAAGCTGATGGAACACTTCTGGATGCATTAGAAACTGATTTTCTGGTCAAGGATGAGAAATGGGAAAAGCAGGTTTCTTTCTATCTTCCGGGGGCCGGCAACGATCAGAAGATTGAGTTCTGGTTGTACCGGCAGGGAGAAGCACAACCATGTAACGGGAATCCATTAAGTATCATGGTTGATGTTGTTGAAAAGGGCTGAAATGGCTAACAAAGTATCAATCATTACCACAACATATACGCCGGACAGGCTCAACGATCTTAAAGCGCTGCTGGATAGTATCTTGAATCAGAATAATGAAAACTTTGACGTTTTTGTCGTCATTGAAGGTCCGAACGAATTATCCGAAAGCGTGCAACAATTTGTTAGAGAAAAAAACTGTCCGAATGTTAATATTACAAATAATCATGAAAGCAAAGGGGCTTCGGCCAGTAGAAATATGGCACTCCTTCAGGCCCAGGGAGACATCGTGGCTTTTGTTGATGATGATGCTGTTTTAAACTACGACTGGGTGGACGAGATTATTGAGACTTTTAATAAGGATAATTCTGTTATCGGAGTCACCGGCCCCATTATTCCCATATGGGAGGAATCCTCGATGACATGGGTGCCTCCTGAATTCTACTGGATCTTTTCCTGTACTGGTGATGCCAGCAAAGAAAAGATGGAAGTGAGGAATGGTTATGGGACCAATCTGTCTTTCCGGAAAGAGGCTTTTCATTATGCCGGTAATTTTGATACCCGGTTAGGAGTAATGGGTAGAGGGAAAAATGGCTGGCAGGAGCCGGGCGGTGAGGAAACAGAACTCTCATTAAGAATTACCAGGAGGACCGGGAAACGTATCATTTTTAATCCGAAAGTCAGGGTTTACCACAAAGTGTATAAATACCGCATTGCCTGGAAATTCATAATCAGAAGGGCTTTCTGGGAGGGTTATTTCAAGGCTTTGCTGAAGAGGAAGCACCGGGAAGAAAGCACAGGAGACAATGTTCTTTCCACCGAACACAATTTACTCCGGAGAATTCTCTTTTATCGAATACCCAGGTCTCTGTGTTTATTGCTTCGCAAGCCTGGAACAGCAATTCGTCAACTGGCTTTGACGATAACTGTTCTTGTCTGCGTAGCAGCGGGTTATTGTAAGTATCAAATACAATCCGGTGAAAAATGAACAGCGAAACCAGGAGTTACCGGAATACAGCAATAATCTTGATTCTGGCAGGAATAGCCGCAATCATCTATCTTATTTCGATTAAGACAGCTTATCCTGTATTCCAGAATACCCGTTTGTTGGAGCCGCTGGCGGAATTATCCAGCCTGTTCCCGCTTTATTATCTTTCTCTGGCTATCATGGCGTCTCTGGGAGTGATTTGCTTCATATTGCGGGTCAAAAACAAGGCCATCCATGTTCTGATATTACTATTACTGGCAGTTATGCTGTGGTTCACGCGCTACTATCTGGCGGGATTTACCTGGGAACCGGATAGCGCCCGTAACCTGGGGGTCTCTTTATATATTCCTGAAATACTCAACGGTTTTAAGTTTCAATATTCTTCTTATGGCGCTGAGTTTCCGGTATCTTATATCCTGGAATACACGATATTCAATGCAACCGGAGCTTCTTACGAAACATATTTTAACCTGATGCCTTTGATTAACATTATCATGTTCACTATCCTGTGTTACGCTTTTGTGAGTAGATTGTTCAGCCCGCTGACAGCGTTTTTAACCACTTTTGTCGCCATGCCTGGAATGCACTATATTATCTTTATCATGGGAGCCCATACTATTGGAGTTCTTCTGTTATTAACCATACTGGTTATGGTATGGAAACGGGGAGCGGCCTGGCGGATTTTGACATTTGCTTTGATACCAGTAATCATTATTACTCATCCCGTATCTCCTTTACTGCTATGGGTATTTCTGGGAGCCGGACTGGTAGTCTATATGACTCGCAGGAAGAGTAAAATCCAGATAACCATGGCTGCAATGCTGGTTGTCTGTATCCTTGGCTGGTTTATCTGGCCCACCATATCAGTGGTTTCGTATCCCGAAAATATAATCTCTCCAGCAGATTCCAGTTTTGCCGAGTGGTTTCAGGGGGAACAGAGAAATGTACTTCCCCAGGACCTCACTACTGCCACACAGTTTGCCTTTGGTCGAGCTTTTATATACGAATCGATTTTCAATATCAACCGGATTATATATCTCCTTTACGGCTTGCTGTCTGTTACTGCGGTGGTATTTGTGCTGGCCCGCACATGGCGCCAAAAAATTAGCTGGAAACATTTTATGCGCAGGCTGGGGGGAATGACTCGAAAGCAGTTGTTCATGATTCTCAGTCTTATGGTCCTGGTGTTGCTGGCGATTCTGCTATCTCAGCGAACTCACGACCTGATTGAAAGAGCTTTGACATTTGCCATACTGACTATGTCAGCGGTATTCGTTTCTACCTTATCGATATATTATTTCCGGATAAAAAAGAATTGTCGAAAGATTGTGGCCGGCGGAATGACTCTAATTTTACTTTTTCTGACCCTGTCATTTCCTCTGGTGGCTTACAGCATCGATGCTTATTCCAGTTTCCCGGCTTCTGAGAAGGCCGGTCTGGAATTTGTGTCCGACAATATATCTTTGAGTGACAAAGAACTGATTTGCTCGTTCGGGCAGCAAATCATATTGTTTCAACCTGAGGTAAAGTCAGTCAGGAATGCAATATCACCCCGGGCACTTGAAAGTGGAGATGTATTCGTAATCCGCCAGACGGGATACTACTACGCAGCCATGCGTTTTGATTTCTCCTATGAAGAAAACCGGATTGCCAGGCACCGGCAGGCTTTAACCGAATCTACCGGGGTTAATCACATCTACTATAATCCCACAACCGCTGTATTTCTGAAAAGGAATTGAAATGCAGATAGGAAAACCGTAGAGATATTATCGGGATTGATAAATGGCTTCCTTAAATATCCTGGTGGTGATATCGCTGAGTTAGGAGATTGACATAAAAATGGCATTAACTCCGTCAACTCCTTAAACATAAATCAATGATTTGTCTGAATTACGTGCTATTTATAATTTCCGTGATTTGCGTTAGAATAGATTGGATAGCAAATCGTCGAAGGCTGTTCTTTGAACCATTTTTTAGTTTCTACTCTTTCCCGATAATTTACTGCTGATGAAGGGTGTGATTTAATGCACAGGATAGAAGTTCGTTTAAAACCGTATTTACCTGACCCTGCCGGGCAGGGCCTGGTTAAGGACATTCAGGATTTAGGCATCAACTCGGTAACCGAAGTGCGAGTAGTGGAAGTCTACTGGCTGGAAAGCAACTTGTCTCCGGAGAAACTGGAGCTTATCTGCAGGAGTTTGCTGGCGGACAAATTAACACAGGAATATTCCTACGACCAGTCAGGGAAGGCGGAAGACGAGAGCAACGGCTACCAGGTTGTAGAGGTTGCCTACAATGCCGGAGTGACCGACCCGGTCAGAGACAGCGTAATGAAAGCTATCCGGGATTTAGGTATTTCCAATGTCCGCGCGGTAGCCACAGCCAAACGTTATCTTCTCAAAGGAGATATCAATAACGGAGAACTGGAGACCATTTCCAATCGCTTGCTGGTTAATCCCATCGTCCAGCATGTGGTAAATGAGGAAATCACCCAGTTTCCGGAAAATCCTCAATACACATTTGCCTATGTGAAAGTCCCGATTGAGGGTTCATCCAGGAGTGAACTGGAGAAAACCAGAAAGCAGTTTGGCTTTAGTGAAAAAGAATTCCAGTCGATTGTAGATTATTTCCAGAAAGCAGGAAGAGATCCGGTTGACGTGGAATTGGAGACACTCGCTCAGACCTGGTCCGAGCACTGCGTGCATAAGACTTTCAAGGCCAGTTATAACTATAACGGGGCTGTGATAGACAACTTGCTTAAGAACACCATTATCAAGGCCACGCAGGACCTGAACAAACCCTGGTGTCTATCCGTTTTTGAAGATAATGCCGGGGTTATCGAGTTTAACGACCAGTGGGCGCTCTGTTTTAAAGTAGAGACCCATAACCATCCTTCAGCGGTGGAGCCTTACGGCGGTGCGTCTACCGGTATCGGAGGAGTAATTCGTGATCCGCTGGGTACCGGCATGGGGGCCAAACCTATTCTGAATACGGATGTGTTCTGTTTTGCCCCGCCGGATTTTCCTTATGCCAGGTTGCCCCGGGGAGTGCTGCACCCCCGCCGTATTTTCAAAGGAGTGCGGGCCGGCGTAGCTGACTATGCCAACCGTATGGGGATTCCAACCCCTAACGGCGCCGTTCTCTTTGATGAAAGATATTTAGGTAATCCGCTGGTATTTTGCGGCACGGTGGGATTAATGCCCAAACGGCTTGCCAGGCGCGGCAAGCACAAACCCGGCGACCTTATCGTCGTGGTCGGCGGAAGGACCGGGCGTGACGGCATACACGGCGCCACCTTCTCGTCCGTACAACTGGATGAGAAATCCAGCGAGGTTTCTTTCACTGCGGTCCAGATAGGCAATCCTATCGTTGAGAAGAAGATGGTAGATGTGTTAATGCAGGCCCGGGACATCGGCCTCTACTCCCGGATAACCGATTGCGGCGCCGGGGGCCTTTCTTCGGCGGTGGGAGAAATGGGTGAGGAAACCGGAGCCCGGGTGTATCTGGATAAAGTCCCTCTGAAGTATTCCGGTCTTACCTATACTGAAATCTGGATTTCGGAAGCTCAGGAGCGTATGGTACTGGCGGTTCCGCCGGAAAATGTCGATGCTTTGCTCAAACTGTTCTCCAGTGAAGATGTAGAAGCTGCGGTCATCGGTGAGTTTACCGATGATAAACAGCTCCAGCTGGAATACAACGGGGCGATGGTCTGCGATCTGGATATGGCCTTTTTGCATAAAGGTATTCCACAGATACAGGTGGAAGCGGAATGGCACCACCCCTGGTACGACGAGCCGGATTTTGAGGTTCCTGAAGACCTGGAGGAGGAATTGAAAAAAGTCCTGGCTTCCTGGAATACCTGCAGCAAGGAATGGGTTATTCGCCAGTATGACCATGAAGTGCAGGGGGCCAGTGTTCTTAAGCCCCTGGTCGGCGTAAATGATGACGGTCCGGGTGATGCCACCATTATCCGCCCGGTGTTGAATTCAGACATGGGGGCCGTGGTTGCCAATGGCATTAATACCCGCTACGGGGATATCGACCCTTACTGGATGGCAGCATCAGCTATTGATGAAGCTTTGAGACAGATTATTGCCGTTGGCGGCAATCTCAAGAAAGTGGCTTTGCTGGATAATTTCTGCTGGGGAAATGTCACCAGGCCGGAGTCGCTGGGAGCGCTGGTACGCGCCGCTCAAGCCTGTCATGA
>CAZIQW010000128.1:0-6774 GCA_964541585.1 uncultured Dehalococcoidales bacterium
TCCCCACCCCCTCCCCCCCCCCCCATCCCCCCCCTTTCCTACACTCTTTCCCTCCACGACGCTCTTCCGATCTCTTTAGCAGCCAGTGCAAACATCCATGCCGTTCCCCAGGGTCCCAGGTTGGGATCCAGTTCTTTGGCGTTTTCTATAAGATATTTCGCTGACTCTGCCAAACGCTCCGGGTCCATCACTTTGACCTCTCTCCGGCCTCGCTCTACCGCTACTGCTTTCAGCTTTTTGGACCCCATCACAGCCCCCAGACCGTTATGAGCAGCCACATGTCCGTCATCTCCAACGATGGAAGCAAATCTTACCAGGTTTTCTCCGGCAGGGCCTATGGTGAATATGCTGCATTGCCGGGTGATTTCCTGCTTTATGGCCTCCTGTGTCTCTTTGGTGTCTTTGCCTTGAAGATGTGTAGCATCGCGAAGCTCGGCTATTCCATCGTGGATATACAGATAGAGCCATTTTTCAGATTTTCCCTGGACTACGATACCATCAAATCCGGCAAACTTTAGAAAGGCCCCGAAAAAGCCGTTGGCCTGTGAAGCCCCAGCCATGTTGGTCATCGACCCCTTGGTTACTATTGAAAATGTCCCTGAGCCGCTTACCTTGGTGCCGCCGAGCGGCCCGGGGAAAAACATGAGCCTGTTTTCGGCATCCGACCACTCCACTCCCGGTGGTACTTCTTCATATAAATATTTAGCACCCAGTCCGGTCCCCCCGAGGTATTTTCGCAGTGTCACCTCATCCAGAGACTCTTCGCTTAGTTTCTGGTTGCTGAGATTCACACGTAAAATCTTCCCTGTGTATCCGCCTAATTCCGTCATCGCCAATTTCAGCCTCCTTTTCGTTTTGTTGATATCACCATCGCCGGTTTACAATAATCAGTAACATTTTTAACACCGGGTATGTTTCACAGTAATCAGCGGTCGCTATTCAATCTGATTTCGAATTCTCCTGATTATCTTGGCCGGGATAGCGCCTAGTATAATGTACTTTAGATTCATTGTCAATAATCTACTTACTGGATAGTTGATTATAGCTGTCAAGACGAAGGAGATATGGCCGGTAGCGGTTCTCCCCCGGCAACCAGTAAAGCCGACCCTGTCATATAAGAAGAAAGTTCCGATGACAGAAACAAGGCTACTCCGGCAATGTCTTCAGGTGTCCCCACCCTCTGTAAGGGTATCTGCTTGCCCATCATGGTAAATACTGCATCCTTATCCGGAATCGATTCCATCAACTGATTATAAAATTCTGTTCGTATTGGGCCAGGGATAATTGCATTGGCACAGATATTATAAGGAGCCAGGTCAAGAGCTAGATTATATATCAGGCCCAGTACTCCGGCTTTAGCCGCATGATAATGCATGACGGCAACCCGCGGATGCACCGCTCCCATTGACGATATGCTTACTATTTTCCCGTATTTATTTTCTTTCATATTCGGCACAACCGCCTTGCAGCAGAGGAAATGGCTTTTTAAATTCAGGTTCAGCATATAGTCCCATTGCTCTTCATTAATGTCTTCCAGAGACACCCCCTTGAAACCAACCAGTCCGGGAACGCCCCCGGCATTGTTAATCAGAATGTCAATTTTTCCAAAATTACTGATAGTCTCACCGACCATATCCTGGATTTGCCGGCTGCTGGTGACGTCACACTGAACGAAAAGTCCCTTTCCTCCCCTCTGAATGACCCCTTCCAGCGTCTTTTTTCCCTCTGATTCATTGATATCGGATATAACTACGGAACACCCCTCCCCGGCAAATTTAAAAGCAATTCCCCTCCCCATCCCCGTAGCACCCCCGGTAACGATAGCTACTCTGTCCTTCAGCAACATTGCAGGCCTCCTTAATAAACTTCCCGGTATTTAACGGTATTTCACGCTAAATTAATCTTTTTTCTTCATACCCGGATCATGGGGCAGCAGGGGAATCCCCCCGGCAACACAAATGCTTTCTCCGGTGACATACGCTGAAAGCTCTGATGCCAGGAACAGGGCAGCGCCGGCAACATCCTCCGGGGTTCCAATCCTCTGCAAAGGAACATTTTTCCTGGCTATCATGGAAAACAAAGCATCTTTATCCGGTATATCTCTGGTGACGGGTTCCCAGAAAGGTGTCCGTATCGGGCCCGGCATAATAGCATTTACACAAATATTGTAAGGGGCCAGATCATACGCCAGGTTACAGGTTAGCCCCAGTACGCCGGCTTTGGCTGAATGATAGTGAATTACTGAAGCGCTCGGTTGGATTGCCCCGATGGAAGAAAGATTAATAATCTTGCCGTACCTTCTTTCCTTCATGTGGGGCACTACAGCCCGGCACCCGAAAAACGCACTTCTGAGATTGAGATTAATAAAGGTGTCCCACATCTCATCGGTTATATCCACAATACTGCCCCCCTGTATTACCCCGGGTACCCCTCCGGCATTATTTACCAGAATGTCCAACTTGCCGAACTTACTGATAGTCTGCTCCACCATCCCCCCGATTTGGCTGCTGCTGGTGACGTCACATTTGATGAACAAACCCTTACTGCCTTTTTGCGAAACCTCCTTTACCGTGTTCTCCCCTTCCTCCTCAGATATATCCGCCACCACTACCGAACACCCCTCTTCAGCAAACTTCAGCGCTATACCTCTACCGATTCCTACGGCACCCCCGGTAACAATAGCCACTCTGTCCTCAAGTAACACCTTTGACCTCCTTAATTAAATACTGACAACTGAACACTGACTGCTGATTTCACTCCCTTTCCCCTGTAACAGATTAAAGGTTGTTAATCGCTTCGGTCATCCTCCGGTTCATTTTTCCGGTTATCTCAACGATTGATTTTCGCTCAACATCATTCAAGCATGCCGTTACCTCTCGGGCTCGCTTATTGCCTTTGCTGAAATTTTGTTTTACATACTCCAGCCCGGCGGATGTTATTATAATATTGGTCACTCTGCGGTCTTTTCCCGTGTTATCCCTGACTACCAGCCCTTCTTTCTCCAGACAGTCCACAATCTGCGTAATGCTGTGCTTGGAACGGAATATCATCCGTGCCAGTTGCGTCGGAGTCAAGCTGCCCCCGGAAAGTACCAGGCAGGTCATGGTCACACCGTGAAGCCTTCTGATTTTATCTACTTTCATGGTAATATCAACATATCTGTCGATAATATCCGCGAACCGCACACACGACCAGAAGTCCGTTCCCTCAATCTGCCCTGCCAGTTCTTCAATCTCATCAGAGAGCGGTGGTTTCCTGCTGCTTTTATTCATCTGTTTTCCCCGTTAATTCTTCCCTGATGCCTATAGACCAATCTTCCCGGCGATATCTTCCAGCCCCAGCTCTCTTAGTTTTTTCCGGCTTGGCTTCGCCGTTTTCAGGTCCCAGTCCATTTCGGCCAGGTATTCTCTGACCTGTGTTTCATAATCCACCGTAATTCCGGCTCGGGGACCGTCTTCATACGGCGGCCTGCCGAATACCCTGCCGGGAATTTTGAAATCGTGCAAATTTATTCCTTCACGGATATTGAACGCCTGCCGTATATTGGCAATTCTTTCTCCGGTAGTAATCATCTCTTCAGTTGTCACTCCCCAGCCGGTAACCGCATTTATGAAATCAATCATGGTGTATACTCCGGGTGAAGGCAGGCTGCCGAACACGAAGATACACATCCCGATACACATCTCAACATGCTGTAAACATACCCCCACTTTATGCGCCGGTCCTCTTCCGCTAAATGACTTTGGATCAAATTCAGGCAGAAACCCCTTGATAAACCCCTCGGAACCCTGAGTATGCCGGGCTGGGGTGGCATTGGAAATATATGTGTTGCTCCAGTGATAGCTGTGGACAGGACTGTGCCCCGGTACCTCTTGCCCGTGTATATGGATGGCATATTCATCAGCGCCTTTGCCGATTTTTCGCGCCGCTGCCTGCACGCCATCCGCGATAATATCTCCGAATCCCTCCCTTAACGCCATTTTTTCTGCCATCGCAACCAGTGACCTGTGGTTCCCCCAGTCCATTTCGATACCATCGGTATCGCTTTTATTGATTAACCCCTTCTCGTAGCATTCCATAGTAAAAGCAATCACCGCACCGGCCGATATGGTATCGAGACCGTACCGGTTACAGATATCGTTGGCTTTGATCACCGATTCGAGATTATTATTGAGACAGTTGATTCCCAGCATTGAAACCGTTTCATATTCCGGCCGAAAAGACCCCGCTTCATATTCATATTCTCCCTCTCCTTTTTTCATCACTGCCTCACAGCCTACCGGACAATGGTAACAGGCTTTTTTCTTCCATTGACGTTCCAGAATGGGATCGCCTCCTAGAGGCTCGGCATCCGGAAAAACGTTTTGCGCCACGCCTCCCCAGTTTTTCACCGGGGAATCGCCCTCGATTGCAGCTTTCACCGTATAGAAACTGGTACCGTATTTCCGGATGATTTCGACATGTCCCCCCATTTTGCTGACAACTTGATTTCTTAATTCACTGATTTTTTGTGCTTCGGCCACCGGGACTTTCATACTTCCTCTGGCAACTACAGCCTTGAGTTTCTTCGACCCCATAACCGCTCCCAGACCGGACCTGCCGGCGGCGCTGCCTTTGTTGTGCATGATGCAGGAAATCAGTGACAGCCTTTCCCCCGCTTGCCCGATGGAAGATACCGCGATATCTTCACCCAGTTCGGACTTGAGTATGTCTTCAGTTTCGTAGGTATCCTTCCCCCATAGATGGGAGGCATCTCTTATCTCTGCTCTTCCGTTATCAACTAACAGATAGACTGGCCTTTCCGATATCCCCTTGAAAAATATTCCGTCATATCCGGCGAATTTCAGGTATGCACCAAAGTAACCCCCGGAATTAGCGTCTCCCCAGCATCCGGTTAATGGTGATTTTGCCACTACGGTATACCGGGTGCCTGAAACTGCCTGTGTGCCGGTAAATGGCCCTGTCATAAAACCCAGCAGATTATCCGGGCCCAGCGGGTCAACACCCGCCTCCTGCTCGTTCAAAAGTATCCTGGCGCCGATACCGTAACCCCCCAGAAATTGGCGCGCCATTTTTTCTTCCAGCGCCTCATCACGTAACTCGCCGTTGGACAAATCTACCCTGAGAATTTTCCCCATGTAACCGTTTGTCATACCTCACTCCTTCTCTTTTCTGTAGCCTGATAATCAATTTGCAGCGTCTGATAATCAATTATTACCCCATAGTCCCTTTCCGCCTGTTCCACGGATACATAGCCGTTGAGCACATCCCGGCGTACCGCTTCGGTATCCCTTTCCAGCGGGTTTCCATATCCCCCGCCTCCTCCCCCTATGGCTGTCACTACATCCCCTGCATCCAGGAACATCCCTGAGGTTTTTAATACCTCAAATTCTCCCTTTTCTCTGGATTGGATTACGGCATAGTTCCTCAGGCCGTCTTTTCCCCCGTCGACACCCCAGTGAGGTGCCTTGCTCTTTTCAATGAAGCGAAACGTAGCTGCCGGTGCGGTCAGCCTGACTACCAGTTTTACACCCAGGCCCCCTCGATGCTTTCCTGCCCCTCCACTGTCCCGTATCAGTTCACACTTTTCGACAAACATCGGATAGGCTGATTCCCATATCTCAGAAGAAAAACTCCCTCCTCCTCCAATCGAATGATGACCGCTAAAACTATCACCATCGGCAAATAAATCCCCGCCCTGACCTATTCGAGGAGATGAAAGTGTAGCCCACTGGCTCCCGGTTTCAGGATTGATTCCAAAAAATCCTCCACCGCATACATCCCCTCCGGAACAGGCAGGAATTTTATCCGGGACAATTTGCCACAAAGCTTTATTTATCAGTTCCAGTATGGTCGAAGCCACATTTCCGCACAGGAACGACGGAGCGGTAGGTCCGGCATTATAGACGCAGCCCTCAGGGACAATCACTTTAATGGGCCTGTTAAATCCTTCATTGGCAGGCAGCCTGGGACTGGTCAGCGCTTTTACCGAAACCCTCGCCGCAGACAGGGTAGTCACCCACAGTCCGTTCATCGGCCCTTTTTGCTGCGGGGCCGAACCGGTAAAGTCCAGGGTTATATCGCTTCCGGCGATGGTCACCGTAACCCTGGTTTTTATCGGTTTACCTGTATCAATCCCGTTATCATCGATAAAATCTTCAGCAGTCCAGGTGCCATCCGGCAGCCTTTCTATCGCCATCCGCGTCACGCGCTCGCTGTAAGCATACATCTCTTGAATACTGGCTTTGATTGTATTTTCTCCATATTTGTCTAATAGTTCTCCAACCTGCCTTTCTGCAAAATTACAGCCGGCAATCTGAGCCTGGATATCTCCCCAGACCTGCTCCGGAGATCTTGAATTCGTTTTTATAATCGCCAGAATGTCCGCTTGCAATTTACCCCTTTGAAATAGTTTCAGGGGGGGTATGCGCAGCCCTTCCTCGAAAATATTGGTGGCGTCTGTGGGATAAGTGGTTTTCGCCCCCAGGTCCTGCCAGTGCGCCTTGGTGGAAGCATAGCCGAACAGCTGATTACGGTAAAAAATAGGAGTGAACAGCATCGCATCCGAGGTGTGACTCCCGGTTACATCCGGTAATGTGGAGATTATTATATCTCCCGGTTCGATATTCTCTTTTCCAATGTAATCTATACAATTCCGGGTAGCGGGACTTAAACTGCCTAAGAATAAGAGTATGCCGTCGGATTGCGCTATCACGCCTGCATCCGCATCCAGAATGGCAAAAGAGCAATCCCTTACCTCTCCCATAAAGGAGG
>CAZIQW010000129.1:0-6760 GCA_964541585.1 uncultured Dehalococcoidales bacterium
AGATGGAATCTCGTGACTGGAGTTCAGACGTGTGCTCTTCCGATCTGCTGGCTATGCCCTTTGCCAGGGTCATCACATCAGGCTCAATATCGAATAATTGATACCCGAACATTTTCCCCAGACGCCCTACCCCTGTCTGCACCTCATCCAGAATTAAAAGAATTCCTTTCTCATCACACCATTGACGCACCTGTTTCAAATAGTTCGGGGACGGAACATTCACGCCGCCCTCACCTTGTACCGGCTCCAGCATGACAGCGCAGGTATTTTCAGTAGTGGCTTTCTTGATAGCCTCGATATCGTTATATTCTACGTTTATAAAACCAGCAGGGAGAGGCAGATACGGGCTCTGGAATTTGGGCTGTCCGGTAGCAGCAACCATCGACAGAGTCCTTCCGTGAAATGAGTTAAAAGTGGTAATGATTTCATAGGCCCCGTTTAACTTTAGAGCCCCATACCGTCTGGCCAGCTTTACGGCACCTTCATTTGCCTCGGCGCCGCTATTGCCGAAAAACACCTTATCCAGGCAGCTGTTCTCTACCAGAATTTGAGCCAGCCTGGCCTGGGGCAAATTGTAGTAGGCATTGGAAACCTGAATCAAAGTATTGACCTGCGTGGAAACAGCATCAGCCAGCGCCGGATGGCAATGTCCCAGGCTGTCAACAGCCCAGCCTCCCACAAAATCCAGGTATTCATTTCCATCCTCGTCCCAGAGACGCAAACCTTTTCCCTTCACCATGGTCAACGGTATCCGGTTGATGAAGTTCATCATATATTTTTGAGTCATTTCCTGAGAATTACTCAATTTTCGATTTTGCATATATCTTAACCCCTATCTTAATTACTGATTGTAGTGCCGCCCTCGCTGCTCTCAATCTCCCTTAACAATGCATGCGGTTGCCTGCCGTCAATAATCCTGGTCTGACCTGTAAAGTCCAGTGCCCGAATACCGGAACGGATTTTGGGAATCATACCGCTTGTAGCTACTCCGGAGGCTATCAAGTCCTCCGCTTCCGCAATAGTCAATACAGGAATAACCCGGCCTGTCCTGTCACAAATACCCGCAATATCAGTCAAAAAAATGAGTTTCGCGGCGCCTAACGCCGCCGCAATCTCTCCGGAAGCAATATCCGCATTCACATTCAAAAGATGTGATAATCCCTCAGAATCATCAAATATATTGAGACCTATCGATGATATAACCGGCATATAGCCGGCTTTCATTAAAATCCTGACCGGCTCAGTATTCACTTTCACAACGGACCCGACGTAACCCAGCTCAGGAGACTTGACTCTGCCCTGGATTAGAGCGCCGTCGACGCCGCTGATCCCGATAGCCCGTCCGCCAAGATTATTAATACCTGCCACCAGATCCTTATTGACTATTCCGGCCAGAACCGCAGTAGCCACTTCGAGGCCAGCCTTATCGGTAACCCTTTCCCCTTCGAAGAAACGGGTGGATGCACCTTGCCTGGTTAACCAGTCCGTGATAATCTTTCCTCCCCCATGAACCACTACTACCGGGACACCCCGTTTCTGGAGTTCTACCAGGTCCTCCAGCGTGGTATCATGCTGACCCAGGGTTGAACCGCCGATTTTAATTACAAATATCTGATTATCCATATATCCCAAATTTATAATTTTTCATTTCGACCATTCAATCTTAACTTCATTCAGGTCGTATATTCGCTGTTAATCACAACATATTCTTCAGACAAATCACAGCCCCAGGCTGTGGCATTGAATTGCCCCAGGTTGAGTTCTACCCTTAACTGCACTTCCTCTCGTTTTAAAAGCTCAACCGCAGATTTCTTATCATATATCAGGGGTATACCGGACTTCAAGAGACACATATCCGCGATGTATACATCCGCTTTCTCCGGTACTAATTCTATCCCGCTTCTCCCCGCGGCTGCAATAATTCTGCCCCAGTTAGGGTCACAACCATGTACTGCTGTTTTAACCAGCAGCGAACTGGCGATGGTCCTGGCCGCTGACATGGCATCATCAAGACTGACAGCCCCATTTACCACTACCTCAATTACCCGGGTTGCCCCCTCACCGTCCCGCACAATCGATTTAGCCAGATGCAGGCATACCTGCTCCAGTGCTTTCTGAAATGCTTCAGCCGGTCCGGTATTTTCAGCAATCTCTATCGTTCCGGATAGTCCGCTGGCCATTACTAACACAGTGTCATTGGTACTGGTATCTCCATCTACCGAAATCAGGTTGAATGAAGCGTCCACGGCCTTCCTGAGAGATTTATTCAGAAAGCCGCTGTCCACCGCCGCGTCCGTGGTAATAAAACCAAGCATAGTCGCCAGGTTCGGATGAATCATTCCCGCACCTTTGGCAGCGCCTCCGATGATAAACTGGCTTTCTCCGCTATTGACCTTGACCGCTATCTCTTTAGGCCTGGTATCGGTAGTCATAATCGCCAGTGCCAGTTCATGTCCGCCATCTGCAGAGAGAGCAATACAGCCTATCCCACCCTCTATCTTATCCATCGGTAATTGTGTACCGATTACACCGGTGCTGGACACCAGCACCTCTTCACTTTTAATTCCCAGGCTTTTAGCTGCCATTTCAGCAACCGCGACTGCATTTGCCAGACCCTGTTCTCCGGTGCAAGCATTAGCACACCCGCTATTAATCACTAAAGCTCTGGCTCTTCCAGACTGTGCCAATTTTTTCTGATTAAGTATTACCGGAGCGGCTTTAACCTTATTAGCAGTAAACACAGCGGCAGCTCTACAGGAAACCTCGGAATACAGAATACTCAGGTCAAGAGCATCCTTGGGCCTTTGCTTTATACCGGCGGCAGTGGCTCCGGCACGGAAGCCTCTGGGTGAAGTAATTCCACCTTCAGGGATGGTATCTATTTTAATATTCATTTGCCAATAAAAATATACCACACCCGATAGAAGCATAGCAATCTGACGGCGCTGTTCCGGGTACATTTTGGATATTATCCCCGGCGCATGTGGCGGGCTGAATATACGTTTTACACTGCTTCATGTTATAATTACCCTGATAAACCAACTGCACGGAATGGAATATGTCAAAAGAGAGCATCATCAAAAAAAGGCTGGATAGGCTGGCCAAAGAGCAACAGAAAACATCCCCGACTCCCCGGACGCAGCCACAAGAGCGCGCCGCGGTAGCACCGGAGTTATTACCTCAACGTCCAAGACGCAGGAGACTAAGCCGCAAATTTTTGATTACCTGCGCCATCTGGGTAATCGCTCTAATCGTAGCTTTATTTTTTTTGTCCCGATAGAATATCAGGCAGACGAAAAGGCGCTTCATCTGAAGTGCCTTGCTTTATCAATATCCGGCTTTTGAGGTAGATATCCTGTCCAGAAATTCGGATAGAGTACTGGAGAATTCCCGCAGCCTTTCGCGGTAAACACTGTGACCCGCATCCATAAAGACCTTCACCTGGCAGTCAGGAATCAGCTCAGCGGCTGCATAGGCCTGGGCGAAGGGCACAATGGGATCTCTGGCCCCCCACATTACCAGGGTTGGTACCATTATCTTCGGCAACTGGCTTAACAGCACCACGGTCTGCTCGGTCAATGTTGCAATGCAACTGCCAATCTGAAGACTGGTCCTTGAAACCGGTTGAACGATTCTCCAGGGACCGAAGTACCGGGCCACGTATTTTATCCCCTTGAAAAGAGATATGGCAGCCTTTCCTAATGATTTGTTGACTACCGGAGAAGAAAATAGCCGCACCCACCAGGCTATTTCTTTACCCAGACACAGGCTGCTGACAAGCACCAGTTTGCGTATCTTCATGGGATGTTTGAGAGTGTAGTGAAGGGCAATCCCTCCACCCAGTGAATGCCCCATCAAGTAAAAGCTTTCCAGCCCCATTGCACCGGCAAAGCTGTCGATAAAGTCCACCATATCCGGTATAGAATAAGCGCCTTCCATCGATTGACTTGTACCAAATCCGGGCATATCCGGGACATAAATGGTAAACTTGCGGGATAACACAATGCCGTTTTTCATCCAGGCGCTGGCACCATCACCACCGCCATGAACTATGATGAGAGGTTCACCTTTGCCGCCTGTAAGATAATGTATATCCAAACCGTTAATGTTCGCTCTATGACTATGAATGCTGTTCATTCGCCCCTTCCCAAGCAGATTATACCGACATACGCAGTATACACGCTATATATACTGCGTATTCAGCACATATGCCTGTAGTATAAATTACTTATCGGGGGTTGTCAAAGTCATGATACGACAGACATGGTTTACCGGGTAAAGTATGAAAATTGCTATGCGGATTTGGCTTTTTGCTGAAGCTCGTAAAGCTTATTAATGGCTTCCAGAGGGGTAAGGGAATTGATGTCCAGTTTCTCCAGTTCAATCATAGTTTCCGGTTTCCGGCCGAATAAAGATATTTGTGATTCGGGTGTCACCATCTTCTTTTCTGGTTTCGCAGGCTTTCGAGCAGCAGCTCTACCGTCATTCCCTTCCATCGCGGATAATATTTCCTGCGCCCGATGGATAACCGGTCTGGGTAATCCCGCTAATTTGGCGACATGAATACCGTAGCTTTTATCCACTCCTCCGGGCACAATCTTTCGCAGGAAAATGACTTCGCCGCTATCTTCAGTTACCGCCACATTGAAATTTTTCGCCCGGGGCAGAAAGCCGGCTAATTCAACCAGCTCGTGATAGTGAGTTGCGAAGAGAGTTTTAGCGCCTAACCCGGGATGGTTATGGATATATTCCGCTACCGCCCTGGCAATCGAGAGACCGTCATAGGTGCTGGTTCCCCGCCCTATCTCATCCAGTATTATTAGGGAACGCGGTGTAGCATTGTTCAAAATATTGGCCGTTTCAGTCATTTCCACCATAAACGTGGATTTACCCGCAGCCAGGTCTTCACCAGCGCCGATACGGGTAAATATCCGGTCAACCAGGCCAACACTGGCGGAAAAAGCCGGAACAAAACTGCCTATCTGAGCCATTAGCACTATCAAGGCCACCTGCCTCAGGTAAGTGGACTTTCCGGACATATTGGGCCCGGTGAGTATTATCAGCTGCGCATCTTCATTCGAGAGACAGGTATCATTCGGTATAAAAGCATTCTCCGGCATACTCCTTTCTACCACCGGATGCCTGCCATCCTTAATCAATATCGTACTGTTTTCATGAAGTTCCGGCCGAGTATAATTGTATCTTACTCCGACTTCTGCCAGGCTGGAAAACACATCTATACCGGCCAAAGCTCTTGCCAGAGTCAATACAGCTTCAGAGGCGGCAGCGATTTGACCGCAAATCCAGTAGAAGATATCGGATTCAAGCTCATTAATTCGCTCCTGGGCATGCAGGATTTGAGTTTCATAATCCTTAAGTTCCGGGGTGAAAAACCTCTCTCCTCCCACCAGGGTTTGCTTTCGGATATATTCCTGAGGCACCTGAGGCAGATAGGTATTGGAAACCTCGATATAATATCCGAAGACACGGTTATAACCCACTTTCAGCGACTTAATACCGGTGCGTTCGCGTTCCTGCCGTTCCAGATTGGCCAGATATTGCTTTGAGTTGGCAGCTTTATTACGCAGGTCATCCAGTTCAGGAGAAAAACCGGGCTTGATAACTCCTCCGTCATCCAGGCTGGCCGGCGGTTGTTCCACCAGCGCCCTGATAACCAGCTCTACGATATCCGCCTGCGGTTTCAAGTCCTCATCCAGCCAGTCTAATGGACTGCAACTCAAAATCTCTTTCAAATCAGGGATTATTGTCAATCCCTTCTTTAAGGCTACTATTTCTCTCGGGGAGGCAATATTGCCCTTAATCCGGTTAATCAGCCTTTCCAGGTCAGCCATATCGCTCAGGAGTTTGATAACCTGACTGCGTTTCAGTCCATCATTAAAGAACCATTCCACCGCATCCAGCCTTTGATTCAGCATCTTTATGTCAAGTATAGGCTGCCCCATCCATTTTCTTAGCTGGCGTCCGCCCATGGCTGTCCGCGTCAGGTCGATTACCGATAATAAAGACCCTTCCGGCTTCCCGGACTGACTGCGAAAAAGCTCCAGATTGGTCTGAGTCTGCAAATCAAGCACCATGAAAGATTCGGTGGAATAGGTGGTCAGCCCGGTAAGCAGGCTCAAAGCTCCCTTTTGCGTCTCTTTGATATACTGGATGATGCTGCCTGCCGCCCGGATTGCCTGCGGCAGATTAGCGCACCCGTAACCGTCCAGCGAAGTGGTCCCGAAATGCTCCAGCAGCGTATTTTTCGCAGATTCCAGATTGTAATCAAAATCTTCCACCCGGGTTATCGGGGCGGGATACTTTATGCGGGTAATATCGGCATTTCGGGCGACGATGATTTCCGAGGGCTTTAACCTTTCGAGCTCACTGTTCACCCTGTCATTAGTGGTCTGGGTGGTTAGAAACTCGCCTGTAGAGATATCAACGCAGGCAATACCCGACTGCTCTACATCAAACACCAGACTCACCAGATAATTATTGGCTTTGCTGGTTAGCAAAACAGGTTCCACCACAGTCCCCGGGGTAACCAGTCTTACCACTTCTCGCCGGACCAGGCCTTTGGTTTCACCGGGTTTGGTGATTTGCTCGCAAATAGCCACCTTATAACCGCGATTAATCAACCGGGCCAGGTAGTTATCAACTGCATGATAGGGAATGCCAGCCATAGGGATATGACTGCCTTTACCCATACCAGATCGGAAGAGCGTCGTGTAGGGAAAGAGTGTAGGATAGGGTGTAG
>CAZIQW010000130.1:0-6748 GCA_964541585.1 uncultured Dehalococcoidales bacterium
AGATAATGAGCGGTGACTGGAGTTCAGACGTGTGCTCTTCCGATCTAGTTGATTTTTATCGACCTGAGAGACCGCTCGGGAATTGTCCAGATAGTATTTAATCCGGAAACTTCCAGGTTCAGCCATGAAATCGCCAGTCAGCTGCGGAGTGAATATGTAATTCAGGTTACCGGAGTGGTCTCTTCACGTCCTGAAGGTACCCTTAATCCAAAGCTGGTTACCGGCGAGATAGAGGTTCTGGCAGATGAAGTTGTTATCCTGAATACCTCCAGAACTCCTCCTTTCTATATCAACGAAGATGTTGAAGTCAATGAGAATATCCGGCTGAAATATCGCTATCTCGATCTCCGGCGCGATAAAATGAAAAAAAATGTCATCCTGCGCCATGAAATTATTAAATACATGCGAGAGTTCCTGTACCGGAAAGGATTTCTGGATATTGAAACTCCCATTCTCATGAAAAGCACTCCGGAAGGAGCCAGGGATTATCTGGTTCCCAGCCGTTTATATCCCGGCAAGTTTTATGCTTTGCCCCAATCTCCGCAACAGTTCAAACAACTTCTGATGGTAGGCGGCATCGAAAAATATTTTCAAATTGCTAAATGCTTTCGGGACGAGGATTCACGGAAAGATCGGCAGCCCGAATTCACCCAGCTTGATATAGAGATGAGCTTTATTGAGGAAGAGGACATTCTTGGCCTTCTGGAAGAGCTTTTTATTTCTCTCTTAGCAAAACTCAAGCCGGAGCTTAAGGTCAATAAACCTTTTTTGCGTATCCCATTTGCTGAAGTAATCGAACGGTATGGCACCGATAAGCCGGACCTGCGTTTTGGACTGGAGATAAACGATATCTCGGATATTGCCGCTAAAACAGATTTTGGAGTTTTTAAAAACGTGGTAGCTGATGGTGGCAGGGTTAAAGGCATCGTAGCTCCGGGCTGCTGTGCTTATACCCGCAGCCAGCTAGATGAATTAAATACCATGGTTCAAAAGCTGGGAGCTGCTGGACTGCTCACTATTGCATTGGGAAACGGCCCCGGCAATCTTGACGAGTTAACTCCGGAAATGGTCAAATCCCGTGCTGCCAAATTTATGAGCGTGGAACAGGTAAAGCAAATGGCGGCACGGATGGGGGCCGGGATGGGCGACCTGCTCCTGATTATTGCCGGGAAAGCGGATATTGCCAATATCGTGCTGGGTGAATTACGCAAAGAGATGGGATATCGCCTGAACCTGATTAATCCAGACGAATTGAAATTTGCGTTTATTGTGGATTTCCCTCTGCTAAACTGGAACCAGGAAGAGGAACGGTGGGAAGCCATGCACCACCCCTTTACTCAACCCAAGGAAGAAGATGTTCGCCTTCTGGATAGCTCACCGGAAAAAGTTCATGGCAGGCATTATGATCTGGTATGTAACGGATACGAGCTGGGGGGTGGCAGCATCCGTATTCATAATCCCGAATTGCAGCGCCGCGTCTTCCGCTTATTCGGGCATTCGGATGAAAAAATCAACCGGCTTTTCGGCCACCTGCTGGAAGCTTTTGAATACGGGGCACCTCCGCATGGCGGAGTAGCGGTAGGCATTGACCGTTTCGTGATGATTCTTACAGGTGAAGAAACTATCCGAGATGTCATCGTCTTTCCTAAAAACCAGAGCGCTTACGATATGATGTTTGACGCCCCGGCTGAAGTGAATGACAAGCAAATAGATGAATTACATATTAAACTGAATATTGAAGATGGCTGAAGTATATATAAAATAGAAATAGACAATATTTTTGTTCGTGGGAGGAATTGTGAAAGTAACTTTAGACAAAACTGAAAACCGGCAGGCTTATCTGACGGTGGAAATGGAACCGGCAGAGGTTGATGAGGGTTTAAAGAAGGCCTATAACCGTCTGGTGCAAAAAGTTAATATCCCGGGTTTCCGCAAAGGTAAGGCACCCAGGCCCATTCTGGAACAATATATCGGGAAAGAAGCCTTGCTGGAAGATGCGGTGGAGAATATGGCTTCGGATGTCTTTCAAAAAGCAGCTGAGGAGCAGGACATTAAACCCATTGCTCGTCCGGAAATTCAGGTGGACAAACTTGAGCCGGTAACCTACAAAATGGTAGTAGCACTAGAGCCGACCATTAACCTCAGCGACTACAAACAGGTCAAAATGTCTCCGGAAAGTATAGAATTAAAAGAAGAGGATATCAATAAGACCATAGAGCAATTACGTCATCAGCATGCCATCTGGGAGCCGGTTGAAAGGCAGGTAAATTCCTCCGACATGGTAAACCTGGATATTGAGAGCAACATAGGCGAGCAGCCCTATATCAATCAACAGGATGCCCAGTTTGAGGTCACTAAAGGCTCAGAGTTCCCGATGGCGGGTTTTTCCGAAGAATTAATAGGTATGAAAAGCGGGGAGACCAAAGAATTCAAGTTGAATTTCCCACAGGAACATCCGCGAGCCGAATTAGCTGGCAAAGAAGCTTCCTTCAAGGTAACCATTAAAGAGATTAAACAGAAAATCCTGCCCGTATTGAATGATGATTTTGCCAAACAGGTCAACCCTGACTTTTCCAGTATGGAAGACTTACGCAGCAAAATTACCGAGAATTTGAAACACAGCGCCGAAGAACAGGTAAAAAGAGACTTTCAGCAGAAAGTGATTGACGAGATAGTCAGCAAATCGGAAGTAGAATACCCGCCTGTAATGGAAGAAGAGGAACTGGATAACATTATCCGTTCCGAAATGCGGCGCTGGCAGATGGATGAAAAAGGCATGGAAGAATACCTTGCGAGTATCAAGAAAACTCCGGAACAATTCCGGGAAGAATTACGTTCGTCAGCCATCAGAAGCCTTAAACAATCGCTGGTCTTGACCGAAGTAGCCCATAAAGAGGATATCAAAGTTGACGAATCTGATATCAAGAACGAGATAGAGAACATGACCAAAGATGTCCCAGAAGATAAAAAAGAACAATTGGTACAGTTTCTAAACATACCCCAGTACCAGGTCAATATGGCATCGGCTATTGTGACTCGAAAAGTAGTCGATAGACTGACACAGATAGCTCAATCTACTGAAGAATCTGTTAATACAACTGAAAATACGGAAGCGGCGCAAGCCGAAGAGCAAAAGGAGGCGTAATTATGATGGATCCTATGAATGTTATACCTATGGTTATAGAAACCGGTACCAGAGGAGAGCGGGCCTTCGATATTTATTCGCTTCTCTTAAGAGAGCGTATTGTTATCCTGGGTTCAGCTATTAATGATCAGATAGCCAATGTCATTATTGCTCAGCTTCTCTATCTGGATAGAGAAGATCCGGATAAAGATATCAGCCTGTATATCCATTCTCCGGGTGGAGTCATCAATGCGGGGCTGGCTATTTACGATACCATGCAGTTGATCCGGCCACAGGTATCAACAATTTGTATCGGTATTGCTGCCAGCATGGCTACTATTCTACTGGCTGCGGGCGAGAAGGGTAAACGCTATGCTTTGCCGCATTCTACAATTCACATGCATCAGGCTCTGGGCGGAGTACAGGGACAAGCTGCTGATATCGAAATCGCCGCCAGGGAAATCATGCGTCTGGAAGATGTAATCCGCAATATCATGGTCAAGCATACCGGTCAGCCAATGGAAAAGATAGTTCATGATACCGACCGCGATTTCTATCTGAATCCGGAACAGGCTATTGAATATGGTTTAATTGACCAGGTACTGAGCAAAACAGGGGCTTAATTGTCCTGAATGTTATGAGGGAGAAGTAACCGGGTCTATATCTCATTTAAGCTGTTCCTTGGAGATATCGCCCTGGAGACTTCTCCCGTAAACTTACCTTATGGTTTGCCGGTTTTCTCTAGAACCAATTGTCTCAAACGGCGATGAGTTTCGCTTATTTGAGATACGTCCGTCTTGTCTGGAAGCCAGCTGTAGTAACCTCTTTCCTCCCTGCCCGCTGATTTTTCCTTCTCCCTGACCAGTTTCTCAGCAGCATTACGTGCACCTTTCTGCCAGGCTACGAGCACATCCAGTAAATCTCTGATGCTGGTGGATGCCATTGCCGCAGTAGCACTGGTCAGCGCTTCGTTGACAGCATTGAAAGCGACGGCAAGCCCTTGCGCTTCCTTCACCGCATTCAAGGCAGGAGAATCGGTCCGTCTGCTTCCCACCATAACCCATCTGGACAACGGCTGGTCGAATTTAGTCGCGAATCTATTCAACGCATCCAGTTCTCGCTGTCCTGCAACCGGCTTCATATTGTCGAGATATGTCGCCAGGGAAGTAGCCGGTAATTGCTCAAAATAAAATTCATCCAGCTTCTGCCTGAGGCTTTTATCATCAGTTTCCGGGGTTGTCAGAATGTACTGTTCCGCACGAGATATTAAATCAAGCAAGGATTGATTCAAAACCTGATACATTTCATTCAGCGGCAGTGGAGTGCAGGCAACCCGGTGTGCATAAATACCCAATTTTTGAGTAATATGAAGCACGTATTGTTCATACGCAGAGGAAAGACAAAATATTTTCCAGCCGTTATATTCAATCTGGGATATAAGGTTAGCTGCTCCATCGGTGATGGTAGCCCCGACAGCTAAATCGGTAATATCATCCAAACGGATATTATGCAACAATAGAAAAGGTACAACGAGAGCGGATATATCACCAGGCTCAAAACCTTCTCTCTTATCCATCAGCAGCAAATCACTGTAACGGGTAAGCACGGAATATAGTTTGTTCCCTTCCGGGAACAAACTCATTAATTCCTGGAGACTGTCTTGAGATGATAAAGTCTCTTCAAGATTAAAAGCGATATAGTTATCTATTCTGACTGTACTCCTTTTACTTTAATCTAGGACACCCGGTAAGTATTGTAGATAAGGTGATACTTTATGTTAATAGGACAAACGAAGTTTTAGCTGGACTGGTCCGGCCGCCTTTATCTAGGTTTTTTCTTCCTGAAATCGTTTATCCTGGCTTCGGTATCACTTATAGAAAATTCGCTCCTGCTTTCCAGTTCCAGACCCTTTTCCATATTATCTCGTATGCCTTGGTTATAAAGGCTTTTATAAGCAGCGATGGCTTCCAGACTATTATTCATTATTTTCTGAGCCAGTTCTCTCACAGTCTCTTCCAGCTTCTCAGCGGGAACCGTCATATTCACCAGTCCGATACTTTCTGCCTGGCGCGCAGTTATAATATCTGCCGTAAAGGATAGTTCCCGGGCTTTCAGCCAGCCGATAGTCAGCGGCAAACGCTGGCTCATCCCCCAGCTAGGACGCAGTCCCCAGCGAACATGAGTATCGCCAAACCGGGCCTCCTCTGAGGCAATGACCAAATCACAGGCAAGGACTATTTCCAGTGCTCCTGTATAGCAATGCCCGTTAACCACAGCAATCACCACTTTCGGAATTGTCTGTATTGCATCAATAACACTGTTGGCCGGGCCATCGATAATTGGACCGACACGCCCGTTTTCCAGCTTAATATCTCCTAAAGACATTAAATCAGCGCCTGATGAAAAAGCTCTTCCGGTGCCGGTAATCACCACCACACCTACATCCCTGTCCTGTCCTGCTTCATAAACAGCTGATTTTAGCTCCATCAACAAAGCAGGACTCAAAGCATTCATCACCTGGGGCCGATTTAATACAATTTTCCCGATACCGGAGGACTTTTCAAATAACAAATACTCGTACGGCATATCAAATCTCCTTCACCTCTTCCTTATCCTGGCCCAAATACTATTGAATCTGGATAGTGGATTGGTACGGTGTCCGAACACTTTACCCTTATCAAGAGCCTGAAGAAAATCCTCTTTCCCTTTGAATTCGGGCAATTCCACGTAGGCATTCCCGATTTCAAATGCAGCATGGGCGTCGCTGCCGGCGCAACCGGGTAAATTATGCTCTTTCGCAAAAGCCAGCGCTCTTTCAGAACTGCGTAATAGAGGATTGCGGGCATTAAACACCTCTACCAGGTCAATCTGGTCGGCTATTTCATTCATAACCTCGGCTTTCAGGGCATCAGCGCGAAACTTATCAAAGGGATGCTGGGCGCAGAACAGCCCTCCCTGTTCCTTAATGCGGCGAATACTTTCTTCCAGGGAAAGACCGCTGGGTATCAGTTCCTGAAGGAACATTCCCATAATTTCGCCTCTGGGCGTGAGTATTTCTTCAGCTACAATGACATAAAACGGAGCGATTTTTCTTAATTTCAACGCACCTTCAACAGCTCCATGATCGGCGATAGCGATACAATTGATATTCTTTTGCTGGCAGGTCCTGATAATTTGTTCCAGGGTGGTACTGCAATCCATGGAATATAGTGAGTGGATATGAAAATCGGCTTTTAACAATTCGTTTACCCCAATCTAGATTCTATTGATTTCCTGGAGGAGGAAATCACTCTTATTTTACCATTTTCTATGATTACGTCGTCCTCAATACGTACGCCGCCCCACCCGCTGAGATAAACTCCCGGCTCAATAGTAAACACCATCCCGTTTGCCAGGATATCATTCGAGTTAGGACCCAAGTGGGGGCTCTCATGGGTTACCAGACCAATACCATGCCCCAGACTATGTCCAAAGGCTTCACCATAGCCACACTGAGAAATAACCTCCCGGGCGATGGCATCCGCCTCAGCACCGGTCATTCCGGCTCTTATCCGCGAAATAGCCGTCTGCTGGGCATCTAGATCGGAAGAGCACACGTCTGAACTCCAGTCACGAGATTCCATC
>CAZIQW010000131.1:0-6694 GCA_964541585.1 uncultured Dehalococcoidales bacterium
ATTTGAACTACTGACCAAGGGCTTATGAGTCCCCTGCTCTACCCCTGAGCTACGTTGCCATCCTCTACCTTTATACCATATTGAATTTTTGCAGTCAATCGTGGGAAGCCGGGAACAGGGCCTTTCCAAATGCCGGCAGAAAACCCGGCTCTTTTGTCCCGGAACGAGATTTCCGATTTCGTTTTCCAATCCGTTTATCTTCTGCTGCGGCGGAAAGCCACCAGCCAGATGCAAAGGGCGATAACTGCCGCTATCCCAGCCGCAATCCAGGCGGCGAGGGGAATCCCTCCCGGTTCCGGGTCAGGTAAAGACCGGGCCTCCGCAGGTGCTGCCGGTGTCTCAGCCGGTACAGGACCCTCGGCCAGTTTCCCCGGCTCTGCCGGGACCGGGACAGGCTGAGGTTCAGGAGGAATATCAATTACTGCGTTCTCCTCTGTTACGGACATCAAAGCATACCGGCTGAAGTGACTGATTTCCGCGGATACGGTCCGGGTTTCCGTATCCACCCGGCTTTCCAGAGGCAGCCATGCAGCCCCGTCCCACCGGGCAATAAACGGGTCTTCCTCAGCCGCCACATCGAAACCGGCCGGGTCATATCGGAAGGACAGGCTCAAAGGCGGGTCAAAGCTGGCGCCCTTCAGGCCAAACTCGCAGGCCAGCAGGATGGCATATTGTGGCGGGGGAGCCGGGAAGGTATCCAGCCTCAGGATGGAGATTTCTTCCAGAAAACTGCCGGCTGAATTACACAGCCGGGCCCGGGCGGGGATATCCAGACTGACCAGGCCGTCCGGTGTAATTAATTGAACGCTGTTGATAGCCTGGCTGCCGGAGTCCAGCAGGATACTGCCGGTTGCATTAAACCCAGAAACGCGGACTATTCGATTAAGCGGAGCGGGGGAAGAGGAACGCGTGGCGCCGGAAGTTTTGTCGCCGCTGCTGGATGGAGGCTTGACCAGGGTAACCGAACCGCCACTGAAGGTCGCCGGGATTTTTTGGGCCTGGTTGTTTGAGAGGACTCCGTGAATGATATCGATGGAACTGCTGCTCCCCACCTCTCCAACAGCCTGGAATTGAAGCACAGACAGTGTACCGGAGCCGGTCACCCCCGGCACGCCGGGAATATTCTGGACCACATTGCATCTGCCGTGACTGTGGAACATAAAGCCGCTAACCGGTATAGTCGTGGCACCGATGGTTCCGGCTGAGATATTCTGGAGCGTAATAACGTCAGGGTCGTATCGCACCACATAGCTGGTGGCATCGAACAGCTCCACCCGGCTGATATCCAGGCTGACAGCAAAACTCTGACCCGGTAATGCCTGTTGAGGGGCCTTTACCGTAACCAGCACCGGCTCAGAAGCCAGCACTGTCTGCGGAGACCACCCCAACAGGGACAGGACCATCAATACCGGTAAAATGGTTAAAGGTAGAATCTTACGCACCATACGCCTCCGGGAAAAACCGGGCGACTGAAAAACATTATCTTTTGCCGGAAACTGCCGGAGGACTTAAAAGTCCCAGGCAGCCTCCGGCAATAGTTGTTATGTTAAATCCTGATTGAGAATAATTTGCATGAGGGACACAATATCAAGGGCATCAACCCTGCTGTCACCGTTAACGTCGGCTCCCGGAGTCGCTGCTTCCAGCTTGACGATAATCCGTTCCAGGCAAGTTATATCCAGGGCATCAACAGAGCCGTCTCCGTCGACATCCCCGGCTTTCAGCGATATGTTGAACGACCGCTCCACATCCTCAGCGGCATAATAGTAATCATCGCCGGCCTGGGATGCCCGGATGACCACGGTCCCGGTACCGGTCAGGGTAACCGTATTACCGTCAATGTCAGCCGGGCCGGAGACCACGATGAAGGTCACCGGCAGACCGGAGCTGGCAGCGGCGCTGATGGCAAAGGGAGCATCGCCCCATTCCTTATCGTTCAGAGGCCCGAAATCGATGGTCTGGCCAACTTTATCGACTTCCACGGAATTCCCCTGCCAGATTGCCGGAATTTCACCCGCCCCATTGTTTGCCAGGCAGCCTTCGCTGAGGGTTATCTGGCTGGAATTGCCTGAAGTCCCCAGGACATGAAAATGAAGCACCGCCAGGGTGCCGCCACCGCTCACTGAACTGATGCCCCCGGACATCGGCAGGCTCTGAACGATGTTAAGAGTACCGTCCGGGCTCTCATTATAGGCGCCCACCGGTACATCTGTACCCTCAATAGAGCCGGCGGTCACGTTATCCAGCCTCAACACTGCGGGGTCGAAGGTTACCGTGTAGTTGGCAGCCGTCAGGTCAGACACATTAGCAATATCGATCCCGGCAGTAAAGTCACTGTCAGGAATAACGTAAGCCGGGGCATTGACAGTTACGGTAGTCTCCGTTACGTCAGCGTTAAAGGCGGCGGTAACCGTAATATCAGCAGTTACACTGGCATCGGTGCGGGACGCGGTAGCAACACCGTCGCTCCAGTCAACGAAGTAATAGCCGCTGTCCGGTTCCGCGGTTACCGGCGTGCCATCGGAGCCGTGGCTTACCGTTTGCCGGGTTTCACCGCTGATAGAACCGCCGGTACCGGCAATGTAGGTCAGGGTACAGGTATCCTCACCGGGCGGAACATACCCCGGTCCCCAGTGCGGGCCAGAGTTGTTTCCGCTTGCATTCAACAGCGCCGGTTCCCCAATTCCGGCGGCAGTAATGCTGTAGATATTCTTATCCGATGCATAGGCAATATAATTACCATCCGGAGACCAGGTGGGATTTTCACAGGTGGAGGCGATAGCAATTACCCCCACGGGCTCTGATACAGAAGTACCATCAAAACCGGCGGTGAAAATTTCGTAATCGGGATACCGGATAAAGGCTATCCGGTCACCTCCGGGCGACCAGGCCGGAAAGACATAATTGTAATATGCATCTCCGCCAATTAACAGATGGGGAGAAGTCTCGAGTACGGCTGAAGCATTTACATAACAGAGGTCGATTTTCCCTGTGCTGCTGTTTTGTATCTGGAATGCTATCTCATCGTTTACAGACCAGTCGAGATGCAAAGCGTCGTAACTGAAATCGGCAACTTCCACACTGTTTCCACCATCCGAGGCATCCATTATCCAGATGTCTCCCTGAGAAACAAAGGCTATCCGGGTACCATCCGGCGACCATACCGGATACAAGTTGTGTACTGTTGAATCAGTTAGCCGAACATGGCCGGTACCGTCAACATTAATCCTGCAAATTTGATATCGATCACTAACCAGAGATACATAGACAATCTGACTGCCATCCAGCGATAATTTGGGCTGCAGATCCGAGCCCCCATTAGTCAATTGTTCTAATCCGCTTCCATCCGGGTTCATAATAAATATGGCTTCCCCGCTTCCACTTTCCGAGCTAAAGACAATCTTCCCGGGACATGTGCCGTTCGCCTCTGCCGGTACAGCAGCAGGCAGCGCCATCCCCGGAAGCAAAGCCAGTAAAAATACCGCCAACAACATACCGAATAATCTGACAGCCATCTATTTCCTCCCATTCTTTTTTTGCGAAAAAAAGGAGCCGGGCTTCTTCAGCCTGACTCCCTCCTCCTTTCATCCCTGGATATTCCCTGCTTTAACATCAATAGTCTATGCCCGGAACCCGGCCCTGACGCCAAACCATGATAATCAGGAAATAATTATGAAAATGAGATTAATATTGTTACCAGAATGCTATTAAATAGACGCTCCTAAAATTGATATCCGTATCTTTACATGCAGTATTTTGTTTACGAATCTTTTCAACAGTTTTACAGTTTATCAAAAGAAAAAATATTAGTCAATCAGTAAACTTTGCTTCCGGCAACAATTTCATTTGACGCAACACATCACCAAAACCAATTCCCCGGCTCCAGGGCTTGTAGAAACTTGCCGGTATTAACTATAAAATGAATATATGGCTGGATTTCCGTATTTTTACAAGACTTTTATTGCTTCTTTGGGTTTGGGGCGGGGGTGAAGAATGTTAAGGGGTGGTATACCTTTCGGTAGAATCTGGGGTATTGAATTAAGGTTGCATTTCTCCTGGTTCTTTATTTTTGCCATCGTTACCTGGGCACTGGTCATCGGTTATTTCGGGGTCGTTGGCGCAGACTGGGAGCTGGGCGTCAGGATTGCCGCCGGGCTCATTACCAGCGTCCTTTTCTTTGGTTCCGTCCTTGTCCATGAACTGATGCACAGCCGGGTAGCCCTGTCACAGGGTATGGAGGTCAAGTCAATCGTCCTTTTTGCCCTGGGTGGAGTATCGCAAATCGGCAGCGAACCCAGGACTGCGGGAGACGAATTTCGCATGGCCTTCGCCGGTCCGGCCACCAGCCTGGTACTGGGCGGCGTCTTCATGGGTATCTGGTACCTGCTGGTTGATATCCCCGGGTTCGGATATCAGTTCGCCGCCGCGATTATCTTCTGGCTGGGCGTCATTAATCTTATACTGGGCGTTTTCAACCTGATTCCCGGGTTTCCCCTCGACGGGGGACGGGTGCTGCGGTCGATAATCTGGCAGATTAACAAAGACATCCGCAAATCGACCCGTATCGCTTCCAATGTAGGCCGGGCCATCGGTTTTCTTTTCATCGCCGGCGGTATCTGGCTTATCTTCACGGGAAATTTCTTCAACGGCATCTGGATAGCCATTATCGGCTGGTTTATCCAGAGTGCGGCTTCCTCCAGCTATCAGCAACTGGTACTCCAGGACCTGCTCAAAGAGCACGCGGCAACCGAGATTATGAACCGGGAATGCACCGCCGTAGACCCGGACATATCCATTGAAAGACTGGTAAATGAAAACATCCTGGTCTCCAGACAGAGATGTTTTCCGGTAGTGGAAAACGGCCATATTGAAGGGCTGGTAACCCTGGACAACGTGAGGGCAGTACCCCCCGGTCAGAGGAGCACCACCACCGTATCCCAGGCTATGGTACCCCTGGACAAGCTAAAATCGGTCAGGCCCAACGACGATTTGTCCACTGTTATGACGATAATGACGGAAAATGATGTCAACCAGGTGCCGGTGATTCAGGGCCGGGATATTATCGGGATGATAGGCCGGGATAACCTGATTAACTTCATCAATACCCAGGGCCAGCTTCGCCAGTAAGGCAAATTGCTTGATACAACCGCTCCCTGCCTGATACCCTGAACACTTATACTCTCAGCCTTTAACTTCTGACTATCCTTTTACCCTGAATGATTGCGGAAAATGCATGAATATGCTAATTTGAGATTCAAATAGCAGTATTAGAGGTGACTGAAACAATGAGACATATTCGAAAAGCCACCCGGCAGGATATTTCGCGCATTCTGGGACTATATGAAGAACTACTGGAAGAGAAGCAAAACGTCCCTCCCGACAAGATGGAGCGCGTATTTGCCGAGATTGAAGCCCTGCCGGGACAGGAGTTCCTGGTGGCCGAACAGGACGGTTTTATCGTGGGTACTTTATTCCTGCACATAGTACCCAATTTTTCACATGACGCCCGCCCCTGGGCTATTCTGGAGAACATAGTCGTGGACAGCCGCTACCGCAGACAGGGAATCGGCCGGCTCCTGATTGAACAGGCACTGGAGGTCTGCCGCCGGGCTGATTGTTGCAGAGTGCAGCTTCTCAGTCATAAGAAACGACGGGAAGCGCATCAATTCTACCGCTCCCTCGGGTTCGAAGACTCCGCCCTCGGGTTCCGGGTATACTTCTAATCCCTGCAATTTATCATTTCGCACGCACTGCAGGCTATCTTCCTCCAGCTTGCAGGGAGTATTGTTCTGACAATAAAACGAAACGGCCTGAAAAAACTCTTGACATGTACGCAGAATAGGGTACAATGAGATTACCCTGTTCCCAAAAGCACCGCATTTTTAAATTTGATTAAAGAGTTCTGCCGTATGATTCGTTCCTGTCTCAAAACTATAGCTGTCGTGCTCATTGTGATTCCAGAGCCGGTTACCACAGCTCTGGGTGTAGCCCTTTTATCCGCAGCCTTTGCCTCAGCCTGCTATAAGCAGCAGGATAAATTTGAGAATATGGACGAACTCCTCAAGAGGTCATTGAGAAGCACCGGGCAGCATAAACCCGGCCATTACCCCGGGAAAATCGTACATCATACACTGAGGGCCAATCCGCCGCTTTACCGACCGCTGCCGGCACATAACCCAGCAGTCCGTTTCAAACCGGCCCGTCAGGTTACGGTACGAACTGCCGGTTTCTGTTCTGCCAGCCGAATTTAACGCTTAACTTCTCAACATGACTAAAGTAATCCATCGCGCAACACCTTACGTTTTACCTTTTACTGCGTTATATACAGTAGAGGAGCAATAAATGATGGAAGATATTTTTGATATTAAGCAGAATTTGTTCAGCCGACTGATGATTTTAAAGAACCAGTATCCGGACTGCCTCTGGCTGAACGAGTGCGTAAATATGAATAAACAATCCGGGATGGTACTGGAAACCAGGTTAACTCCGGAAGTAAACATAAAGGACATTTTCATTTCACCAAATTAAGGTGATATCCGCGAAACACTGCTTCTTGACAGTCTCCGGACTCTTTTTCCATATTCTCCATTTTTCTTCGTACGACTTGCCGCAGGTATCCCAACCCTTTCTTTAAGTGCAACTTGATTATATATGCTTATTACCCTTACTGCATTCTTTGCTTTCCACCGAAAAG
>CAZIQW010000132.1:0-1712 GCA_964541585.1 uncultured Dehalococcoidales bacterium
CTGTACAGCAAATTTTTCTTGGCCTCGTTTATCTTCTCCACGCCTTCCAGCCCGCCCTGGTTCTTAATCCACTCCAGCACCAGCTTCATGATATAAATTCCGAATACCGGAGGCGTATTGTAGAGCGATTTGTTGTCCGCATGGGTCTTGTAGCTTAAAAGGGTCGGGAGGCCTTTATTGGCGATTGCCAGGAAATCATCACGGATGACTACCAGAGTCACACCGGCGGGCCCCAGGTTCTTCTGCGCTCCAGCGTAGAACAAGGAAAATTTCCCGAAGTCCCTCCGCCGAGAGGCAATATCCGAAGACATATCGGCCACCAGCGGTACCTTGCCGGTATCCGGAAATTCCTGGAACTGGGTTCCTTCGATGGTATTATTAGAACAGACATGAAGATAGGCTGAATCCTCCGGGTATTTAATCTCATCCATCTTTGGCACCCGGCGGTACTTTTCTTCCCTGGAAGAGAAAGCAATATGCGCTTTGGCTACTATCTGGCATTCCTTCAGCGCCCTGGCGGCAAAATCGCCGGTGTCAACATAAGCGGCCGTCTGGCCGGCGCCGATGAAGTTCAGGGGTATCAGGTCAAACTGGGTGGATGCGCCGCCGCCCAGGAACAGTACGTGATAGTTGTCGCCAAGGCCGAACAGTTCACGTGCCAGGGCTATTGTTTGATTGTTAACTGCTTCGAATTCCTTGCTGCGGTGGGAGCTTTCGATGATTGATATTCCGGTGCCCCTGTAATCGAGGAGCTCTTCCTGTACGATTTTAAGAACATCCAGCGGAAGGGCTGCCGGGCCGGGATTGAAATTGACGTTTCTTTTCACCATTTATTTCCTCTCATATATAATTACCAAATTGGTTTTCTGCAAATTCATCTCTTCAAGGGGAGAAACATCCGGGCAATGGAGGAACTGTCCTGGTGCAGCCGCCTCCGGTTTGGGACTTGATTTTAAATACAGTTCACCTTTAATAACCTGCAAGATAACGGGAAACAGCCTGACTGATTTTTTAACTGCCCGGGTTACTCTCACTGAGAGAACATAATAATATCCTATCATGTTAATCAAGCATTTTAAAGTCAGGACACAGATTGTGTTATAGTATAATAAACTTCCGGAGGATGTCCGGGTTTTCTAAAGCGGTTTGCGGTCGATTATGAAATCAAGTTGGAACAGGAGCGGGAAATGAGAGGAGCCCTCACAGGAATACGAGTAATTGATTTGACACATGTTCTGGCCGGGCCGACGGCTACCATGATTCTGGCAGACCTCGGAGCGGAAGTCATTCACGTTGAGCCGCCCCAGGGGGACGATGCCCGGGAGTACGGACCCTTTGTCAATAATATCGATAAAAATCACAGCGGTTATTTCATCAGCCTCAATCGAAACAAAAAGAGCCTGGTTCTCAACTTGAAGAACCGGAAGGGAATTGAGATTCTGCAGGAACTTCTGAAGGTTTCTGATGTCCTGGTGGAGAATTACCGGCCTACCACGATGAGAAACCTGGGTTTTGGCTGGCCGGAAATCCAGCAGATTAATCCTAAATTAATATATGCTTCAATTTCCGGTTACGGGCACCAGGCCCTGCCTGACTATGCCGACCGTCCGGCGTACGATGTTATTTCCCAGGCCTACAGCGGGCTGATGAGCCTGACCGGTCCGGAACAGGGCCCTCCCTGCAGGGTCGGTTCGTCGATAGGGGATATAGTT
>CAZIQW010000132.1:1722-6665 GCA_964541585.1 uncultured Dehalococcoidales bacterium
TTCATTTTCAATAGCGGGAACCGGCCCGTGGTTTATATTGAAAAAAAACCGCCCATTCTGGCGGCTCTGTTTTACCGTACCATAACCGGACGCGGGCAGTGGTACGACGGCTCGATGGTAGACGGCCTTTTTGCCACGCTGGAAAATGCGGTTGTCCGCTATACTACGGAGGGCGTAATACCCGGACCGCTGGGGACAGCCCATCCCAGTATTACCCCGTTTCAGGCCTTTCGTACCCGGGACAGCTGGGTTGTAGTGGCTGTCGGCAATGATAAATTATGGGCCAGCTTCTGCATGACTCTCGGCAGAAAGGAATTAATCGATGACAGCCGGTTTTGCACCAATCCGCAGAGGACAAAGAACCGGGATGCTCTTGCCGGTATTCTGGCGGAGGAGATGGCTAAAAAAACCTCACAAGAATGGCAGGACATTTTAAGAAAAGACGGCATACCCTGTTCTCCGGTAAATGATATTAAACAGATATGCGAAGACCCTCAAATTCAATTCCGGAATATGCTGGTTGAAATTGACCAGAAGGGAATCGGTAAAATGAATATCGCCGGCTCTCCCATTCGCTTATCGGAGACTCCGGGGAAAGTAAGCTGCGGCGCTCCGGTACTGGGTGAGCACACGGAAGAGATAATGACCACGTTGCTTAAGCTGTCTCCGACAGAAATCCAGTCTTTAAGGCAAGAAGGCGTTATCACCTGAGGTCGAGGCTACCTGGCAAGACATTTCTTAAAGCTGTTCCGGTTAACATTTTTCAAAGGAAAAGGTTAACAATGAATAAACTACAGGTTTAGTTTATCATTGAAAAAATAATGAATAAATGCGATATACCTGAAAATATTACGTTTAAAAATCATTTCCATATTATCGGCATTTGGATTATAACCCACCGTATCTTGTTATTATTATCTCTCATTACCGGGGTAGGCATATTCCTTCGGTTCTACACTCTGGGGTCTGAGAGCATCTGGTTTGACGAAGCTGCCAGTATCTATTCAGCCAAAAACCCCCTCATTCTGATGTTGATGGAATGTGTGGGTGGACACCGCCATCCGCCGCTGCATTTCATCATTCTAAAAATATGGATAATACTGTTTAACGACTCAGAGGCGGCCGTAAGGTCCATTTCGGCCATCTTCGGCGCCGCTTCAATTCCAATGATTTATCTTGTTGGAAAGCGGGTCTTTAGTTCTAAGGTAGGTTTGATAGCCAGCTTTCTTCTGTCTATTTCCGTTTATGCGATACACTCTTCTCAAGAAGCCAGATCGTATGCTATCCTATTGTTTCTCACCCTCCTATCATTTTATTTATTCATAAAAATAATGGAGGATAGAGATATACGCAAGGCTTATTTTGTAGCTTATTTTATCGCCAATACTCTTCTTGTCTATACTCATTATTTCGGCCTGTTTGTAGTGGCATCTCAGCTGTCTTATTACTTCATTACCAGAAGATGCCTGAAAATAAATGAAAGATTATTCTGGTATGCCACGGGAGCTTCCGGTATAGTTTTTCTTCCCTGGGCTGTAGTTTTCGTTGTTTTTTCGATACCGCGTAGTTTTAGCTGGGAACAGCCTACATTACATAATATAATAAGCACCCTGGCTGCTTTTAGCGGATACGGTGATATAAACCGTTACTGGATTTTGCTCGGTTTCGGTTGTTTGTGTATTTTGGGGCTTTCAGTCAGGAAGATGATAAAAAGACGGAAACCGGAAGAGAATTCAGTAAATGTACGTCCATATGCAAAATTTAAAATGTCCTTTAACATGGAAGTATTATTAGTAGTTATGTGGCTGGCTTTTCCTATATTACTACCATTTTTAATATCCCAGATTCCATTGAAAATGACGGGTATTTATCTCACAAGGTATACAATCAGCGCGTTGCCGGCATTTCTGATTCTGGTCGCAAACGGTATAGGGGTATTCCTGTCCAGAAAGATATTATATCCACTATTTGCTGTAATTCTTATAGGAATAACTTGTTGTTCAGTAACAAGTTTACAAGACTATTATACCCAAACGGGTAAGGAACAGTGGCGTGAAGCAGTGAATTTAGTAGAAGCTTCAATACAGCCTGAAGACGCCCTGGTTGTAAACGAGTGGTATTTCTGCAAGGCTATTGAGTATTATTCAAATAACGACCTGATGACACAAGGAATAGAATCTGGATCTGAAGAGCAAGCGATAAACCGGTTCAAAGCTAACGGCAAGCAGCGAATCTGGTTGGTGCAGGTTAACTGGGGGTCAAAGTCTACTATAAACTACATGGAGACAATGTTTGATGAAAACTCGCTGCTACTGAAGCAGCAATTTGTGGGTATCGATGTTTATTTATACGACTTGACTCACCCGCCCCGCTAATAAGTGAAGACAGTATGATAATTACCGTACTGAATCTTATCACCTGTTATGAGTGTGTCTTCTACTTCAGGTGTCTTCTTCTGTCTTGCCTGCAAAATCAGGGCACGGATTTTTTCACCGGCTTCTTCCTGGGGCTCTCTGAGTGAGTTTTATTCTATTCTAACGTCGTCATTCAAGTCGATTTGACCTTTCTGTTTAGATTTTCCTTTACTCGCGAGCTAACAATCTTTCTCACCAGGTCATAAGGAATTGGTTTATTCAGCGGAAACCGTACTGTCCCTTTGCCCAGCGCATATGGGGATAATTCTTTTTCAAAGGCTACAATTCCAGAAGGAGTCGGATAAAAGCCAATATAGTTTTTATAGGCGGCAAAATGAACCAGATTTTTCCCGTTTAGTCTGAAAGTTGGCATCTGGTAGGCAATGGCTTCTACCGCTTCAGGAGCGGTTTGATGTATGGTCTCTCTCATTTTCTCCAGAATAATCCGGATGTCCGGCGGAAAGGTTTTAATGTACTCATCTATTGTGGCATATTTTGATTTCATATTCCCAAATCCTCCTCCCTGGATTACCTTTAAACTAATACCAGAACGGGCACTACCTTTATAGCATATGCTGCGTCGCTGAAGGGTGTGTCCTTTTATCTGAAAGAACCGATAATTAATCCCAGAACCATACGGAATAATGTCCCCCATTCGCCGTATGGATTCGAAGGCGGATAAACAGGTAAACTTTCATATATGCTGCCGGCCGGTTCTCCTACCCGTTTTAATATTTGCCTGGCCTCGTGTAGCTGCTCATGAGAGGGCTCCGGGCCGTAGCCATAGAATTGTCCGGCAAACCGGGTATCGTAATTATCACTGAAATTCAGTTTTAACGCCATTTCGTATTCATAATAATATGCACCCACTTCCTCCTGGATTGAACCGCTGAATCTTCCCTCCTGGGCGTGATACATTTCATGGGCTAAAACCATGGCCACCGCTCTGATATCTGCATCTTGCAGTGAGGTATCTATGAGGATGCGTTGTTGATTCACGGAAAGGAGGCTCAAGAAGGCCTGGAAGACATCTGCACCGGATAGAGGAGTGCCGGCGACAGGGGTTAAGCCTCCCAGGGTTATTCCGGCACCTCCCTGAGGGAGCCAGCCGATGTAATCAGGATTGATGATACCGTCCATGGAAGGGTCGATGTCTATTACCATATCATAGGCCATCTTTAGCGGGTTTTCTTCCGAATCCTGCCGGTGGGCATAAACAGCCCCGGGCTGGTTGGCACAAGCTGGTAAGAGAAAGTTGACCGTAACCAGAAGGGCGAGCATTACCGGTATCAGGAACCGCCACCGGCCTTTCATGCTGTTTTCCCCCGGTCCCATCTTTCCCCGGGATATGTTTGATACCAGGGACCGGTTTTCCGAAGCGCATCTACGATTGACCAGAGCCAGATTCCTGAGCCGACAACGCCGGTGACAGCAATATTCCAGGGCAGGGAAAAGATGTTAAAAACAATTACCAGAATCCAGGGCAGAAGTCCGGCCCAGAACTTCCAGGCATCTCTCTGATAGGTATACAGCCAGGTAAAAATGCTGAAAAATACGGCCAACATGATAGAGGTTGTTTTATTTTTACCGGTATTCTTCTGCGGGGAAACGGCCGGGGGTTTCCGGATCCGGCGAAATTTTACGTGCCTCGCCGCTGACAGAGAAATCGAGGTTAACCAGATTCCGGATATAAGGGAGAGGAAAATATTCAGTCTTAAGGTTTTGTCAAGATTGTCCAGGCCAGAGAAGCCAACCAGTGAGAAATAAAGGCTGGTATAACCAATGAGAACTGCCAGCCAGAACTTCCACCAATCTCTGGTATATGAATAAAGCCAGGTCCAGGGGCCTAAGAAGACGGCCAGCAGCAAGGAATAGAAAGTATTTGGGGATGCGAGGTTGGGGCTGCTCTGTTTGCCGGAAACAGTATCCACCAGAGCCCAAACCCAGATGAAAAACCAGAAGAAAGAACAGAAGATTACCAGGACAGAAAAGGCAAGCATATTCAGACTGTCCGTGGGTCTCATGTTAAAAGGCACATTGGTCGTTATCGCAGCTTGCTGAGCAATGGAAAGAAAAAGAAAGACCAGAAAAACCAGGGTAGTCGAGTTTATCGCCAATCCGATGGCAGCTTTGAGTGAATTCCGTTGAAAGGTGTAAATCCAGGTCCAGGGGCCCAAAAACACGGCCAGGAGAATGGCAGTGATTCTCCTTTCGTATTTCGTTTTTACTGTAACCGACCCGCTCTCCAAATTCTTCTACAACCCGGTTTTTATTTCAGGCCTCCTATAATAGGGATTATACATGAAACGGGATGATTGGCTTCGTTTCAGGCGCTGGGTTTGAAGTCCTCCATGGATTTATATTTGTTCTGGCAGTAAAATACTAACCAGGGTTACCCTTAAAACAGTTGACATAAGCGGCGGTGAATATGGATGTAATCATCAGAAATGAGAATGTTAACGATTACAGGACTGTTGAGGAACTAGATCGGAAGAGCACACGTCTGAACTCCAGTCACCGCTCATTATC
>CAZIQW010000133.1:0-6612 GCA_964541585.1 uncultured Dehalococcoidales bacterium
GAGATAATGAGCGGTGACTGGAGTTCAGACGTGTGCTCTTCCGATCTGGCGAAAGTACAATTTAAAGGTATTCAAGCATCTGGAAGCTCGAATCTGGAAATTATGAGCTTCAAACTTTAGCGCTTTTAGCTTTAAATTTTGATCTTTGAATTTTGGATTACTCCTTATATCCTGTTGGCTTATTGGTAGTATTGGATATTGGTAGTATTCATTAGTGAGGTGAGAGAGATGAGACGGATGGAAAACGAACCGCGCTACGTTATCAGTGTAGCTGCCAAAATTTTGGGGATTCAGACCCATACTTTGCGTTACTATGAAAGAATCGGCATAGTTGAACCGTCCCGCTCCCGGGGTAATATCCGGTTGTACTCAGAAAACGACCTGGAACAGCTCCGCCGCGTGAAAACGTTGATTGAAGATCTGGGAGTGAATTTGGCTGGGGCAGAGGTGATTCTGCGCATGGCCCGGCGCATCACCGAACTTCAAAACAGGGTACAGGAGCTGGAAACTGAAATTGATGAATTAAAAGGAGAAGAAAGCTAATGCGACAAGAAAAATTTACCGAACAAGCTCAGGAAGCACTGGCGGCATCCCAGGAGATGGTTCGCACTTATAAACATAATCAATGGGATGTTGAGCACATACTGATGGCCTTGCTCCAGCAGGAACAAGGACTGGTTATTGAGTTGTTTAAATTGCTCAGTGTTAATATCGATAATATCAGACAGCAGGTTGGCGCCGCTCTTGAGAGAATGCCCAGAGTAGCCTTTGAAGCTGGGCAAATATATGCTACTCCGAGAATTCAGGAGATGTTACAGTCGGCGGATGCCGAAGCCAAACGGCTCAAGGATGAATTTATCGGAACCGAGCACCTGCTGATTGCCATGGCTGGTTCACGAACCGGAGAAGCAGCCAGTATACTGCGTGATGCTGGAATCGACCAGGAAAAAGTCTACCGAGCTCTTCAGGATATTCGGGGAGGGCATCGGGTGACCGATGCCCGGGCGGAGAGCAAATACCGCTCTCTGGAGAAGTACAGCCGCGATCTGACCGAGCTGGCCCGCCAGGGTAAGCTGGACCCCGTTATCGGTCGGGAAGATGAAGTAAAAAGGGTTATGCAGATACTTACCCGCCGCACTAAAAATAATCCGGTAATTGTCGGTGAAGCCGGCGTGGGTAAAACGGCTATTGCCGAGGGTTTGGCTCAGAGAATCGTGGCTGATGATGTGCCTGATTCACTTAAAAATCACCGGGTGGCGGCCCTGGATATGGGGGCCCTGGTAGCAGGCAGCAAATTCCGTGGAGAATTTGAAGAAAGACTGAAGGCCGTGATGGATGAGATAAAAAACTCTAAGGGGGAGATTATTCTCTTTATTGATGAAATTCATACGGTGGTAGGTGCCGGAGCTGCTGAAGGCGCTATTGATGCCAGTAATATGCTTAAGCCGGCTCTGGCTCATGGTGAACTCCAGACTATCGGCGCTACTACTCTGGACGAATACCGCAAGCATATCGAAAAAGATAAAGCCCTGGAGAGGCGTTTCCAGCCGGTGTTCGTTAGTGAACCGACTGTGGAGCAGACTGTCCAGATTTTGCGCGGGCTCCGTCCCAGGTATGAGGAGCATCATAAGATTAAAATAACCGATGCAGCTCTGGAAGCGGCTGCCAAGTTAAGTCAGCGTTATATCACGGAGAGGCATATGCCGGATAAGGCGATTGATTTGATAGATGAAGCTGCCAGTAAATTGCGGATAGAGGCAGAAAGCGCTCCTCCCCAGGTAAAAACACTGGATGAAAAGGTAAAGCTGATGACAGATGAGGAAAACGCTGTTTCGGAAAGGGGAGACTATGAGCAGGCAGCCAAGATTAAAATAGAGAGATTACGACTCGAAGATGAACTTAAAAAGGCTAAATCAGATTGGATAAAACAGGCCAAGATTGACGAGATGGTGGATGAGGAAGACATTGCTCAGCTGGTCTCTAAATGGACCGGTATCCCGGTGACTCAGATGATGGAAGGAGAAACGCAAAAACTGGTTCATATGGAAGACCGGATTCACGAGCGCATGGTTGACCAGGAGGAAGCGGTAGCGGCTGTGTCTGACGCTATCCGGAGAAGCCGCTCCGGGCTTAAGGACCCGAAAAGGCCGATTGGCAGTTTCATGTTTCTGGGTCCTACGGGAGTCGGAAAGACTGAATTGGCCCGCAGCCTTGCCTGGTTCCTTTTTGATGACGAAAATGCCATGGTGCGGCTGGATATGTCCGAGTACCAGGAAAGACATACGGTTTCCCGGCTTATCGGGGCTCCTCCCGGCTATGTCGGCTATGAGGAGGGGGGTCAGCTGACTGAAGCTGTCAGGCGGCGTCCCTACCGTGTAATATTGATGGATGAAATCGAAAAAGCTCATCCTGAAGTGTTTAATACCCTGCTTCAGGTAATGGATGACGGACGCATGACTGACGGCCAGGGAAGGACGGTCGACTTCAAAAACACGGTCATTATCCTGACCAGTAATACAGGAGTCGAGTATATTAAGCGTGAAGGGCCTATCGGATTCGTTACTCCAAAGAGTGCTACCAAGGCTCAAAAACAGAGCTATGAGAACATGAAGGAACAGGTAATGGCAGAGGTCCGTAAGACCTTCCGTCCGGAATTTATCAACCGTCTCGACGATATACTGGTTTTCCATGAGCTAAACAGGGAACAACTTGGTTCTATCGTGGATCTGATGATTAGGGACTTGCAGAAACGCCTTGCTGAGCGTAAACTTAACCTTGAGTTAACTGAATCCGCCAGGGCCTGGTTGGCCGACATGGGGTATGATCCAACCTATGGTGCGCGGCCTTTAAGAAGAGCCATTGAGCGCTACCTGGAAAATCCGCTTTCCGGTAAGATACTTGCGGGAGAATACCGGGAGGGTGATACCGTTACTGTCGACCTGGCTGATGACGAACTGGTTTTCAGTAAAAAAGAATGATATTATACAACTTGTGCGATTTTTTAGAAAGATGAAGGTAGCCCAGTTAAGTCCCAGGGTAAAATATATTTTGTTATCCGTTTTATTCCTGTTGACTACGGCTATCTCCATCTTTCTGGTGCTCTATTATTGGCAGGAGATTGCCAGGCTTCAAAAGTATGGCTACCTGGGGATTTTCGTGATAGCCTTTGTTGCCGGCAGCAGTATACCGACGCCGATTTCTTACCTGTTGCTGACCTTTACTTTTGGCGGTATCCCCACAGCATCCGGTATCTGGCATCCGGCACTGGTGGGGATTGCTGGCGGGCTGGGTGCCGGAGTGGGAGGCACTCTGGTTTATCTGATGGGTAGGGGCGGGCGCCGTTTTTTCCCAGGCATCCGGCATTATTCGGTCGATGAAGCGGCCTCAAACAAGATGGCTGCTAGATTTGTCAACTGGGCACAGAGGAGGGGCTCAGTAGTGGTCTTTGTGATGTCTGCTATGCTTAATCCGGCCTTTGCTCCGATGGCAATTGCTATGGGTGCTTTGCGTTTTCGGCTGGCAAAATTTTTAGCTATGTGCATTGCCGGCAATACGGTTAAAGCGGCGCTAGTTGCTTATGCCGGTTATCTTGGCCTCGGTTCTATACTTCGCTGGCTGGGGTAATAATTATTAACCAGGAGGATTATTATTCATAACAACATTCAGAAGATTTACTATTCTTGGTTCGGTACCAACTTGGTTATCGGTGCTCCGATCAGGAAACAGCTAAAGATGCTAAGGGAAAAAATTCCTTCAGTGTTTCAGCAGCGGGAAATGGATGACCTGGGTTGCGGGGACGGAAAAATCACCTTAATCTTGAAAGACATATTCAAGCCTCAAAAGCTGCGGGGATTCGATGTAAATCCAGCCCTGGTAAAGCGCTCCAGAGATAAAGGTATAGAAGCTGAAGTGAGGAATCTGGATTCCGGTCTTCCTACCGGCGAGCTGGCGGTGATGTGGGGCGTTCTGCATCATCTCAATGACGTGGAGAGTTGTATTAAGAGGATCCAGGCTAATTATCCCATGGCTTTTATCCGGGAACCGATCAAACATGCGCCGGTTAAACTCTTTGAGATGGGTGAGCCCCTCGTGAAAGAAAATATAGAACAACTGGTGGAGACGTATTTGCCCAATTCCCGGACTTTTTATTACGATAATTGTATCTTTATTTTTTATGCTTCGTCTGGTTACCTGAAACCCTGATAAAGACTCTGTATCTGTGCATCTGTTATTCTATTCCCAGAGATACGGATAACAGGCAAAAGTCTTTTCACTTCGGTGCGATTAAGAAATTTTCATATGTTCGGCCCGGTATTTTATAGTCGTCTTATGCCGGGCGGGTCTGTTTTCACCTTTTACTCTGGAGATTAACTGAATCGGGATATCTGAATGGACGAGAATGAGCTGAAAACTTCCAGATTACTCTATACTGTCGGCCATTCTACCCGTAGTCTGGAAGATTTTTTACACATTCTGAAAATCTACGGAATTGTTTCCCTGGTGGATATTCGCACTGTGCCCAGGTCGCGGAAAAATCCGCAATTCAATAAGGAAACCCTGCCTCAGGAACTTGGTAAGGTTGGTATCCATTATTTTCACATGCAGGGCCTGGGCGGTTTGAGGCATCCTGTAGAGGATTCACTTAATACGGCCTGGCGTAATGCTTCTTTCCAGGGGTTCGCAGATTATATGCAGACCTCTGAATTTATCCGGAATGTTGAGGAATTGATAGATATAGCCGGACACAGCAAGGCAACGTTGATGTGTGCTGAATCTGTCCCTTGGCGTTGTCACCGTTCTTTGATTGCTGATGCTTTGACTGTAAGAGGTATTTGCGTTGAGCATATTCTCAGCTTGACCAATCATTATACCCACAAGCTAACGCCCTGGGCAAGCGTGAAAGGCTTTATAATCACCTATCCGCAGAGAGCTTCAACTGAATAAATGATTGAGTAACTTCATCAGTTATTATCTGATGATGGGATGATTTGAGTGTTCTGATTGATGCCGGGATTCTGACTCAACTAATATGGGTTTCCATCATTCCCTGATAAATTCTTTTTGCATAGATACCAGTCAATGCATTCGTAATCCTCTTTCATTCTTTCCTCAGCTTTCTCCTGGGTGTCTGGAGAAGGTATGACAACCGGGTCGCCGGGTCTCCAGTTGGCCGGTATAGATACGGAGTGCTTGTCTGCCGTTTGCAAGGAGTCCACAATTCTTAAAATTTCGTCGACATTGCGGCCGATTGATGCCGGGTAATAAAGCATGGCGCGCACTATTTGCCCGGGGTCGATGATAAAAACGCATCTGACAGTATGTGTCTTGCTCTGTCTGGGATGAATCATGCCGTAGAGGGTGGAAACATAGCGGTCTGAGTCTGCAATGATGGGGAAAGTTATTTTGTTTCCGGTTTTTTCTTCAATGTTACGAATCCAGGCAATATGGGAAGGAACGCTATCTATACTGAGACCTATCAGTTCAACTCCTCGCTTCTTGAACTCGGGTTGCAGATTGTTAAGGGCGATAATTTCTGTAGTACAGACAGGGGTGAAATCAGATGGATGAGAGAACAGTACCACCCAGTTGCCTTTGAAATCGTCCAGGCTTATCGGGCCCTGGGTAGTAGGCCCATCGAAGATTGGAGCGGCGTCTCCTATTCTGGGAAGACCAGTGGATTTTTCTTCTGCTGTAATCATATGTGCCTCCTCAAAACCTCTAATTTACATTCTATAATTAGACAGGGTACAATAAACGACTTGCTCCAAATAATCGTAAATCAGGAGGACTATAGTGATATTCTCCGCGGTGTATGCCATTCTGGTTGGGGTTATGATGATAACTCAGTGGACGGTCTCAATATTAAAAAGGAAGGTGCCGCTGTCCGGAGCCGAACAGGCTGGCGCTAGAGGCCGTATAGAAATGGTTTTCCACTGGGCTGCCGAATTTGCTACAGCAGCAATGCTGATAGCGGGCGGGAGCGGTCTATTAATGCAAAACCCATGGGGGTTGACGCTGTACCTGGTAGCGCTGGGTATGCTGATATATACGGTAACAAATAGTCCGGGCTATTTCGCACAGTTACGTCAGTGGCCGATGGTTTTTCTATTTGCAGGCCTACTGGTCCTGGCGATAATCAGCCTGTTACTGGTGACATAGTTTTACGGTAAGGCGCTGCCGGTAGTGGCGATATTGATGATATCGCTGTAGGTAACCACCAGAATCAAGGCTATCAAGAGCATGAAACCGATCATGTGAATGATTCCCTCGGTCCGTGGTGACACGCGGCGGCCTCTTCGGAGCATCTCCAGCAGTACAAAAGCTATCCGGCCTCCGTCCAGCGCCGGAAGCGGCAGGATGTTGATGATAGCCAGATTGATGCTGATAAAGGCAGCCAGTGCAAACAACGGACTGATGCCAGTTTTGGCAACTTCTCCGGTGAGTTCAGCAATGCCTACCGGCCCCGTTATCTGCGGAGAAGTGGCGCCGATAATCCAGCGGACAATTTCATTCTTAAACAGAATCAGGGTTTCCCAGCATTCCGTTATACCCATAGGAACGGCTTTCCAGAAGGGCTCGCTTTGGATGACCGTTTCGATTGGTTCTGAGCGC
>CAZIQW010000134.1:0-2970 GCA_964541585.1 uncultured Dehalococcoidales bacterium
CACCCACCCCCTATCCTACACTCTTTCCCTACACGACGCTCTTCCGATCTCGGATGCTGATTAAACGGCAAGCATGACGAATTAGAATTAAATGGGTGGTTGGAGGCGATGATGAGGGAATCAAATAAACACTAACACAGTCCGGTACCGGGTACCGGAAAAAAGGAGGATAATAACAATGAAACGACAGTCCCGCAAATCTATCCTGGCTATGGTAGCAATTATCAGTCTTGCTCTTGTCTTTATCTTTTCTGCCTGTCCGGCAGAGGAAGGCACAACTACACCTACAGCACCGGCTTCTCCGGGTGAGCCGACTTTAACACCGGCACCGACTTCTCCGGGTGAGGCGACGTCAACACCGGCACCGACTTCTCCAGGTGAGCCGACGTCAACACCGGCACCGACTTCTCCGGGTGAGGCGACGTCAACACCAGCGCCGACTTCTCCGGGTGAGGCGACTCCTGCACCCACACCTGGCGCTGACGTTCCGGCTGTCACTTCAATTTCTGCAGAGTTGATTGTACGTGAAGCCACACCATCACCAACTGCTTCTCCTGCATCATCACCGACCCCTGAGCCGACAGCTTCTCCCACTATTCCTCCGGCAAATCAGACCGGCTCTGTTGTGGATGTAACTATCAATGTTGAGGTTGAGAATTTTAATGTAGTTGATAATATGGATCAGCCCAATGCAGAAGGCGAAGGACATATTATTTATTACCTGAATGCCGTTCCACCCACTACACAGGGACAGCCCGCAACCACCGAACCCGATACCTTTATAGCGGCTGCAGATACAACATATACTTGGATGGAGGCGCCTGCCGGTGATCATGTGTTTTCGGTGCAGCTGGTCAATAATGACGGCACCCCGCTGGAACTACCGGTAATTGCTTCAGTGCAGGTCACCGTACCTGAGGCTGATGCTCAGGATATGCCCATGATACAATCTTTAATGGTGCAGATAATGCCTGCGGCGACTCCGGTCGCCCAGGAAACTCCTGGTGCAACACCGACTGAAACTCCTTCACCTGCGGCTGCCCAGACTGCCCAGGAAACAACACCTGATGCCACTCCCGCTGAAACACCTGCGGCTACTCCTGCTCCTGAAGGAAATGCGGATGTTACAATTACCATAGAGGTGGTCAACTTTGAAATCGTGGATAATATCGGCGAGGCTAATGTAGAAGGCGAAGGGCATGTTCTTTTCTATATTAACGAAATACCGTCTACCGAGGCAGGCCAGCCTGCTGTGCCTGAACCCGGTACGGTAGAGGAGGTCGCTGAGAATACCTATACCTGGGCCAATGTTCCGGCGGGTACCCATGTATTCTCAGTGCAACTGGTCAATAACGACCAGACCCCGCTTCAACCGCCCATAGTTGCTGTTGCGGCTGTTACAGTCCAGGAAGGAGCTGCTCCGGTACCGTCGACGCCGGTAATTACTCCGGAGGCGACGCCTGGAGCGACGCCTGAAGCAACGCCCGCTGCAACACCAGAAGCGACGCCTGAAGCAACGCCCGCTGCAACACCAGAAGCAACACCAGAAGCAACGCCTGCTGCTACGCCAGAACTCACACCGGCAGCTACTCCTTAACCGGACAATATGCCGGTAACAGCAGTATATAGCAGCGGCAGTAATTGAAAAAAACACAATGAGAACTGGGGAAAAATAAATTACCCGGTGCGGATGAGACTCCTTTTACTCTTCTCATCCGCACTTCCTCATAAAAAATGTGTAATAAACCTGGGTGAACGGGAGGAGGAAGAAAATGACAACTTATATTATCCTCAGCCGGGTATCGCCGGATGCATTAAGCGACCCGAAAAACTTTAAGAACCTGGCAGAAAACGTGTCAAAGAAAATCAAGGTTGAATGTCCTGCGGTGGTCTGGAAAGAAAGTTTTTCAACTATGGGGCGTTTTGATACGGTAGATATTGTTGAGTCTGATGATTCTTACCAGGTGGAGAAGGCCGCCATGATTATCCGGGGGTACGGCCATTCTGTTACTGAGACAATGATGGCTACACCCTGGAAAGAGTTTTTAGCCCGGCTTTGATATCAGGCAAATAGGCGGCGCTTGAAGACATCATGGCCTGACGGTTAATCCCGGGAGACGGGAACAAACCGGATGTCTTGATTTCCAGCGAAAGAGAATTCCTGAAATTTTTAAGGGAAAAGAAAGAGAGGTGGAGCAGATTTATGGACAGGTCAAAGGGGAGTACAGTTGAAGAATGTCCGGTCAGTATAGAAGCGCCTTCAGCTGTTCTGGACGGGAGCCTGTGTCTTCCTCAAGGAGTGAAAGGGGTAGTACTGTTTGCTCATGGCAGCGGAAGCAGCCGGCTCAGCCCGCGCAACCTTTACGTGGCTCAAATATTGCAGGGGCAGGGGATCGGGACCCTGCTTTTTGACCTTCTAACGCCGGAAGAAGGGGCGTTAGATGAGCGTACCGGGAAATTACGGTTTAACATAAAATTCCTGACTCAACGGCTGATTGAAGCTACGGACTGGCTACGGAAATATCTGGAGGCTGAAAATTTGAAGCTGGGTTATTTCGGCGCCAGTACCGGAGCAGCGGCCGCGTTGATAGCGGCAGCAGAACGTCCGGAAGCAATACAGGCGGTTGTTTCCCGGGGAGGCCGTCCTGACCTGGCAGAGGAATATTTACCCGGGGTGAAGGCTCCAACGCTGTTAATCGTAGGTGGTAAGGATTTACCGGTTATTGAGATGAACCGGGCCGCTTTGCAAATGATACAAACTGAGAAAACGCTGGTAATTGTTCCGGGCGCCACACACCTGTTTGAAGAACCGGGAGCACTTAAGGAGGTGGCCCGTCTGGCTACCGGCTGGTTTCTGAAATACTTCACCGGGCAGAGGGTTTAGCGGGTACGTGAACCTGGCGGCTGTTTGGTACTGACTTCTCTAATCCCTCAACCATCAAGCGATATTGGTCATGAATAAACTTACGG
>CAZIQW010000134.1:2980-6600 GCA_964541585.1 uncultured Dehalococcoidales bacterium
CCCTGCCTTGAAGAAGCAGGCTGTCTCTTTCCTGGCGGGTAAAATATTCCAGGGTTGGGAAAAAGAACTGCTTGTCTTCTGTGGCTATGTGCCCCGGATAGAGCTTCACCAGATTGTTTAGTCTGGACACTATTTCACTTTTTACTCCAGGGTTTCCTGCGGCATAGGCATTTTTGGCGCTGAGAAGAGTGGCAACCGAATTCCGGCTGGATTCATGGTCGGCAATCAATCCGTTCATAATATTCCTGTGTTCCGGTGTCAGAGGTTTTTCAGCCAGGCTTTTAAAAAGGATATCCTCTTCTTTGCCGTGGTGCACTAAATCAGCATAGGAATGTATGAATTCAATAAAGCTACCAATAAGGCCCAGGTCCGGTTCTTCTCCCCGGCTCACTCTCTCCAGTTCTTCCTGCATTAATCTAACAACACGTTCAATCAGCCGATGTTCCTGCATTAAAGCGCCGATAAGTTCCATCTGAAATGCTCTCCTGCTAACTTAATATATTTTATATATTTCATTATATAACGTGTACCTCGAGTGAGGTGCTTCTGTTATACTGGAATAAGAACCATAAACAGGGGAAGGGAATGAAAGACAAGATTAAAGAGTTACTGGAGACTTCAAAAACTATCGCGGTAGTAGGTTTATCCGCCAATCCTGGTCGTCCCAGCTACCGGGTGGCGCGGTATATGCAGGAGCACGGCTTTAAAATCATTCCGGTGAATCCCACTATTACCGAAGTGCTCGGTGAAAAAGCTTATCCTGGTCTGCGGGATATACCGGAAAAAGTGGATATTGTGGATATATTCCGTCGTTCTGAGGATGTTCCGCCGGTAACTGAGGATGCCATTGCGATTAAGGCTAAAGGTATCTGGATGCAGGAAGGTGTGGTAAATCTAGCGGCAGCGGAGATGGCCGATTCTGCCGGACTTCAGGTGGTCATGGACAGCTGCATCATGGTTGAACATGCTCGTTTGAGACTGGAATAAAGCAGCTGTGTCCATACAGAGCTCTCCTCCAATGCATTGACTCCAAGGTTTTATTGATTACCGGGTACTGCAAATTATCATTAAAAACCATTGTGATACTGGATTAAATGTTACTCCGCGCAGCATATACTGAAAATGGAGAATGGTTACCGGGAGAGAGCAGCTATCTCACGCCCGGTTGCTGGAGGGGGAGTGCAGGGATGGACACGATAGGTATTTATCTTCTCATAGCTGCAATATTAATAGCTATGCTGGCACTAGCCTTTAGATTATCACTGTTTATGGCCAAACGGGCTGTTTGTAAGGTGATTGCCACCTTCCGGGATTTTGAGGCAGTTGATTATCAGAATGCCCTGCCTCTTGAGCTCATGGGGCTGAGCCCCCGGCCTTTTTTAAGCCTCCGGTTATTCCGTGACTACCGCCCCTGGGCTTTGCAGACTCTGGTGCAGGCCGGTGTCGTCAGGATGGCTTTTGAAGGGGCCTATTATCTTTCTGAAGAGACGCTGGATGCCAATCCTCAGCTTCAGGAGGTCTGCCGGATAAGATAAGGGTAAATTCGAAATTCCAAATCACAAACCACAAACCATAACCGGGATTTATGATTCAGGAACAGGAGAAGGAGAATAGCTTAAAGCTGAAAGTTTAGAGTCGGTGGAAAGAGGGACTTGTAACTTTTAGCTTAATCTTCTTCCGTGGCGGTGTTTTTCCCATTCTGCCGGATATTTGCTATTAAGAAGTGTCCAGTAACTGCTATCGGTTAAAGCACTCCGACTTTGCTTTACAAAACCGTTACAGTCAATCACTGAGTAAGAATAACCTTTGTCCAGCACTTCTTTCATGATATCCTCTACCATACCTCCGTCATCCATCACCGGGTAAAAAGCCTGATAAAGAGTGACATCGCCCATGGCTTTTTCTATCTTTTCCAGCTGCTGCCGGCTGGCAATTTCAATCTGGCAAATATCCAGGTGTTTAATCCCGATATCATCGATTACGGGCAGCATTTGAAATAGTTTCTCTCGATGCGGCGGCCAGGAAGGAGTTTCTACGGTAACGGTAGGGATATGCTTTACCGCCAGCCTCATATTATCATATACTTCAGGGGCGAAATTACTGGCTCCGGGGTGAATCCTGATTTCGTCAAAACCCAGTTCTTTCAGTATTAACAGGTTATCCGGGTTCAGCAAAGTACCGTTGGTATAGACCTTTGCCCATCCCCGGGTCCTCATCACCGGGTCAACCACTGTCCTCAGGAATTTCATTAGCTCCTCAAGGATCGGGAGATAAAGCAGCGGTTCGCAGATACCGCTGAATTCGTAGTATTGCATATTGCATTCGCTGGTAAGTCCCGGTTTTTTCTGCATGAAAGACCTCAGGATGGTCTCTTTCCATCTGTCATCCAGCTTCCACCCCCCGGGCAGCACCGGTATTTGCTGTACCTGATGAGTTTCGAAACAATAAACACAGTCACGGTTACAGATATTCGGCAGCCCGAAATCCCGGCCTAACATGAACCCGCAGTAATGGGCGTCCGGGTAGAAACAACCGTAACATCCCGGCGAGATATCTTCGCCGATGTAAGCGCAGCTCCCATGGCACTTGTATTTCAGCCCCCTGAGTTTTTCCTGCCGTTCAATCTTGGTTTTATAAGCTTCCTGAATTGATATAATTTGAATCATTTTGTCCTGTCAATCTTTTTTCATTGCCAGCTTTCTTAAATCCGCAGGCATTTTTTCGATGGCGTATCTGAGTGCAGTCCGGGGCATCACTTTTTTATGTTTCATGACGTACTCAAATACTTCCGTTTGATGCGGTTTGCCGGCTTCTTTGAGCATCCAGCCGTATCCTTTCCGTACCAGGTCGTCATCATCTGTGAGCAGAATGTCGGCTATCTCAAAGATGTCCTCCATGAATTTTCCTCGCCTGGCGGGAAGAATCAGGGTTACCGCTGAAGCCCGCCTGAGCCAGCGGTTGTCTGCTTTCGCCCAGTTTTTCAGTTGGTCGATATACGCCGGGTATTGTTCGATGAAAGAACCCACTGCATGATTGCAGAGGGTATCACACTTGGCCCAGTTATTAATGTATTCGGTTACCCATTTTTCAAATAACCTGAAATCATCCTCTCTATACTTATTGTGTAAAAGGTAAGCCCACTCGCAGGCAATGAAAGCCTCTTCTAAATAGTCTGATTTCAGAAGCTCTTCGCAGAGGTAAAAAACCTCCTTTTTATCCAGAGATTTGATATTCTGAAAGTATTTTCGGGCAATCCGGGTTACGATTGAGGTCTTGACACCGTGACATACAATCTTCTCTTTAAAAAAGGATTGGGCGGTGCTTCTGGTTTTCTCATCTGCCGCCTGTTCCAGTTCCAGCTGGATTGAGGAAATGATGCTTTCGTTCATGACATAATCTCTTTTTGCTGCTGAGAGCATTATAAAACAGAAGCCTCTGGCAGACAAGAAAAATTAATCGGCATAAGGGCTAGACTCTGTATCCAGTTTTTGCTACTATGTGAAAAGCTAAACATTAGGCCGTCTGAAGATAGCAGGAAGTAATTATAAACGGAATTGATACAAGTTGCAGATCGGAAGAGCGTCGTGTAGGAAAGAGTGTAGGATAGGGTGTAGTTGTCG
>CAZIQW010000135.1:0-6547 GCA_964541585.1 uncultured Dehalococcoidales bacterium
AGATAATGAGCGGTGACTGGAGTTCAGACGTGTGCTCTTCCGATCTATATTCTGCCGCAACTCTCCATTCTGCATCAATTCCCGAACCGAACAGTTCAGGTCCCGGGCCATGCGACTGACCAGAGCATAGTTCTCAGGATGAATAGCGCTGGAATCCAGCGGGTTTTCCGAATCGCGGATACGCAGAAATCCGGCTGCCTGCTCAAAGGCTTTGGGCCCCAGCCGGGGTACCTTTTTTAATTCCTGGCGACTTTTAAACGGCCCGTTCTGATTACGGTATTCGATAATGTTTTTCCCCAGGGTAGCCCCGATTCCGGACACAAAAGTTAATATCTGCTTGCTGGCTGTATTGACCTCTACCCCCACCCGGTTAACGCAGCTCATAACCACATCCTCCAGACTTTGTTTAAGCTTACCCTGGTCTACATCATGCTGGTACTGGCCGACACCGATAGACTTGGGATCAATTTTAACCAGTTCTGCCAGCGGGTCCATCAATCTCCGTCCGATAGAAACAGCCCCCCTTACGGTTATATCATAATCAGGAAATTCCTCCCTGGCGGCTTCTGAAGCGGAATAGACAGAAGCTCCGCTCTCATTTACCATTACCGTGATAATCGAATCCGGCAGGTTAAGTCCGCGGACAAAAGCTTCCGTTTCACGTCCGGCTGTCCCATTGCCGATTGCTATGGCCTCTACCTTATATTTCTCGACCAGACCTGACAGTATTTTCCCGGCTTCTTCAGTCTGGCTGGCAGAAAGAGTGGGAAAAATCGTTGTATTCTCGAGTAATTTACCCTGCGGGTCCAGACAGACCACTTTGCATCCGGTCCGGTAACCCGGGTCAATAGCCAGTATGGTTTTGGAGCCCAGAGGCGGTGCCATCAGGAGCTCATACAGGTTCCGGGCAAAGACCCGGATAGCCTCAGCATCCGCCCGCACTTTGACCTCCTGGCGGATATCGGTCTCCAGCGAAGGCGCCAGTAACCGCCGGTAGCTATCCTCCATGGCCAGAATCACCTGGTCCGAAGCTGGATTCTGCCCCTTTACAAAATGACGGAACAGGATTGACAGCGCTTTGTCTTCAGAAGGCAGTATTGAAATTTTCAGAAATCCTTCGCCTTCTCCCCTGAATACTGCCAGCACCCGGTGGCTGGGCGTCCGTGAAATCGGCTCCTGGATTTCGAAATAGTCGCGGAATTTTGCCCCTTCCTCCTCCTTCCCCCTGGCTGCAGTGGAACGAAGCACCCCTTCAGAGGCAAAAAGCCGGCGCAGAGACTGCCGGACACCGGCATCCTCATTGATTATTTCCGCAATAATATCCCGCGCCCCGGCCAGGGCTTCTTCGGCAGAATTGACCCCTTTTTCCGCATCGACATAGGCCAGAGCTTCCTGTGCCGGATCAGTTATGTCATCCTGGGCCAATATCAATGTTGCCAGCGGCTCCAGTCCCCTCTCCCGGGCAATGGTAGACCGGGTGCGCCGCTTGGGACGGTAAGGCAAATAAATATCTTCCAGGGCAGTCATGGTTTCCGCCGCAGCGAGCGTTTGCTGCAACTCTTCCGTCAGCAGTTCTCGTTCTTTCAGGGATTTCAGTATAGCCTCCCGGCGTTTATCCAGCTCAGCCAGTTGTGCCAGTCGGTCGCGTACCTGAGTGATTTTTACCTCGTCCAGGGAACCGGTCTGTTCCTTCCGGTAGCGAGCAATAAAGGGTACCGTAGCGTCTTCAGATAGAAGTAACTCAACAGCCCGAATTTGCCAGGGCTTAATCCCCAGTTCTTCGGCAATCCTCATGGTATTTAATTCAGTCAAAATATTTGTCTTCTTTCAGAAAAATGATTCAATCCGCGAGTTTCCCCTCTCATTGAAACATTATCCACAACTAAGAATCAAGTAAGGTATGCGGCAGATGTGTATTTATTCCTTGAAAGGCTTTGAACGCACGTAGCTAATTGCTATCACCAGAGATTCTACCTCTCGATATGGTATGATGGTGTAGAGAGGCAGGATTCGCAGCATGAGCGGTACAAAGCGTATTAATATCAAACCCGGCTCCAGGGTATCCATAGTATTGAAAACAGACCAGAAGTCCGGGAAATTAACTGAAGGGATAGTAAAGGATATTCTAACCGGATCCCCGGTCCACCCTCACGGTATTAAAGTCCGCCTGGAAAACGGACAGGTCGGCAGAGTGAAAGAGCTCAAATAAAAGATTCCTTATGAGGACCGGCTGGAACTGGTAGTAATGAGAAGCCAGCTGGATGCGGCGGATGATTGGAATCGATATCGGCGGATTTGAGACCTTCTGCAATAAAGACCGCTCCCTTTTTCTTCAGGCTCTGGATAATCTGATTCAGGCAACTCGTTGTGACAGGTAATCGTATCTAATGCAGGGGGTTATTCTTATTAATGGCGTTTATTAATCTACAAAGTGTCGGACAGGAATTTGGCGGTACCCGAATTTTCGAAGAAATTAGCCTGACTATTGAGCAGGGGGAAAGGGTTGCCCTGATGGGCCGCAACGGGTCCGGCAAGTCTACTTTACTTAAACTTATTGCAGGATATATCCGGCCGGATTCCGGCGCTGTTGCCATCCAGAAAGGTATCCGTTCCGCATATCTTGATCAGATGGTGCCGGGGGAAATGCCGGGTACTGTGCTGGATGTAGTGGAAGGAGAATTAAGCCGAATTCAAGACACATCGGATATGGAAGGGACCTGGAGTCCTCATCTGCAAACTCGGAAAGCGATATCACAATTAGGATTGGACGCTGGCCGGGTTTTCAATACCCTTTCCGCCGGTCTGAAGCGACAGGTATTGCTGGCCAGAGCCCTCGCGGGTGAACCGGGGATTCTTTTACTCGATGAACCTACCAACCATATGGATATCGACTCCATCAAACGATTGGAAGATATGCTACAGCGGTTCACCGGAGTCATAATACTGGTTACTCATGACCGCATATTTTTACAGAAAATAGCAACCCGCATCGTGGAAATCGACCGCGGCAGACTGTTTGATCAGTCCTGTGATTACAGGACTTTCCTGGAGCGCCAGGTGGCCGCCCGGGAGGTGGAGGAGGCTCAGAACACGCTGTTTGATAAAAAGCTGGAGAAGGAAGAGCACTGGATCCGGGGCGGTATCAAAGCCCGGCGTACCCGTAATGAAGGACGGGTCCGGGAACTGCAGAAACTGCGGGAAATCCGGAGGGCGAGAAGAGAGCGTCCCGGAATTCTGAAAATAGAAGCTCAAGAGGTCGAACGTTCCGGCGGTCTGGTGGTTAAGGCGGACAATGTCAGTTTCAAATACGGTAGTGTGTCGATTGTTTCAGACTTTTCCACCATAATTATGAAAGGCGACCGGGTCGGCATCCTGGGCCCCAACGGCAGCGGTAAAACCACACTGCTGCGCCTTCTGCTGGGCAAACTCCAACCGGATTCAGGAAATATCCGCCTGGGGACCAATCTCCAGATTAATTATTTCGATCAGCTGCGCGAAAAATTGGATGAGAATAAGACTGTTCAGGAAAATGTAGTGGAGGACAACCAGGACACCGTTTCTATCAACGGGAGAAAGCGACATATCATCGGGTATCTGCGGGATTTTCTTTTCTCGCCGGACCAGGCGCGCTCTTACGTCTCGCTCCTTTCCGGAGGGGAGCGCAACCGGCTGCTGTTAGCCCGGCTGTTTACTCGTCCTTCCAATCTCCTGGTACTGGATGAGCCCACTAACGACCTTGACATGGAAACTTTGGAGATTCTGGAAGATTACCTGATGAATTATTCCGGAACGGTACTTCTGGTCAGCCATGATCGAGCTTTTATTAATAACGTCGTCACCAGTACCCTGGTTTTTGACGGCAATGGCGTGGTAAAAGAATACATTGGGGATTATGATGACTGGCAGCGTCAGAAATCGACTGGAGCTGAACCGTCTAAATCCGCACCGGTAAAAAAAGCCACCCCCTCTGTCCAGGCTTCCAGGCCAAAGGCTAAATTCGGATTCCGTCAACAAAAAGAACTGGATTCGCTCCCGCTCACAATCCAGGCGCTGGAGACAGAGCAAGAAGGCCTGTACCAGGCGATGGGTAGCCCGGAACTCTACAAAAAGGATAAGTCCGAAATTACCGGTATGAAAGAACGACTTGAGGTAGTAAAAAGCCTGCTGGCTGAATCCTATACCCGCTGGGAAGAACTGGAGCAGCTTAGAAAAGAACCGGGAAAGTACTATACCTGAACATTTCGTGTTTCTCTCCTTATCACCATCCCGAATGAAGAATATTGACTGATATTTTTAATGAAATTATCTGGAAATTTACCGGCTATTAACTGCCGTGCGGTATAATACGCATAATATAATAGCGGTTAATTTCGTAAATTAAGGCGATCAGGTGATTTTTTATCCGGGTTTCAAAACCTTCTGAGGTGTAAAAAAGATGAAAACAAATGAAAAAATGCATCAGAACAAACAAGAAAATATTGAAAGAAAACGTAACCAAACCCATGAGGCGCCTGAACCGGATTTAAGCCCAATTTACCAACCAGTACAAAACGCACAAATAATAGGAGAAACCCCATTTCAGCCACCGTTGAAAACACACGCAGATTGGTTATCGCAAAAGCGTTCCAGTAATGAAAAAGCACATCTGGTGCTCCAGCTTCAACGGGCTTATGGTAACGCCTATGTGCATCGCATGCTCAGTTCCTTGAAAGTGCAGGCCGAATTGAAAATCAGTTCTCCGGATGATGTCTACGAGCAAGAGGCTGACAGGGTTGCCGAAAAGGTAATGCAAAGGATGTCCTCCGGTATACAACGTCAGGAGGAAGAAGAGGAATTACAGGCGAAACCGATTTCATACATACACCGTCAGGAAAAAGATGAGTATCAATCGGAATCCATTCCTGAAGCCCTGAATCAGGAAGAAGAACTCCAGTCGAAACCGGCTGAAAGTCATTCCGGGGCAGTTTCAGGAAATCTGGAGAAGCGCATAAACACCGCCTGCGGTAGCGGACAAAACCTTCCCGGCAAGGTTAGACAGGACATGGAACAATCTTTTGGAGCTGATTTCAGGGATGTCCGGGTGCACACCGATTCCGAAGCGGATAGTCTGAATCTCCAGCTCAATGCCAGAGCTTTTACCCGGGGGCAGGACATATTTTTCAGCCAGGGTGAATATAATCCAGTATCTGCGGACGGACAGAAACTGATCGCTCACGAACTGACACACGTTTTACAACAGGGAGCGGCTTCTGTCTCCCGGCAGTCAGCGGGGAAACCGGTAAAGGATGGAGAAACCCGAGAAGAATCAGAGGTGAGCCGGAATCCCCCTGAATGGGGCCAGACTGTTAAATCCGACGTTGAATCCGTCTGGAGCATTTCATCTTCACCCTCGGGCGCCAAAATCTCCTGGGCGGCTGAAACACCCGCGGCTGTCAATCAATCCCGGGAAATCTCCTGGGGGACCAGCCAGCAATCAGCCGATGTTAAAGGAAGAGACTCAGTTCCCAGAGCTATTAACTCTTCTACGGTCACTTCGCTTGTTAATCTCGAAACTGCACATGGAGCTGGAACGCGGGGTGTAGCTCCTTGGCCGACTGCGGCTGTAGCTCCCAGTTTCGATTACAATATCACTGAAGAAAAAGGAGAAGACGGGAAAGCTCAATTTACCGCTCGCCCTTCTATTACCCAGAACCATTATGAAGGAAACAGTCAGCCGCTTCATCTTGGTTCGGGACTCCAAAAAACAACCTCTACCGAAGGTGGAGTAGAGGTATATGAAAATATTTCCGCATCTATATCGCAGTTAGATGCTGCCGCAGAAAATGAACACGGTAATGACTACAAATATGCCTGTCAGATTTCTATCGGGGAGGCGGAGGATGTCATACAAAATCATCTTTGCACGCAGAGCTTCGGGCCAAAAGGTACCCGGGGAGAAGTGGAGCAAATGGTACTGGACACGTTTAAATCCAACTTGCCACATCCCCAGCTGGGAACTGATAAAACCCAGTGGTTGAATAAGTACACAACTCTACAGAGGAAAACCCTCGACCGTGATAACAAGGGCTGGCATACATTTACCACTAATAATCGTCAGGAAGTCAAAGATGATAAGGGCAAAGTCATCAAAGTAACCTATGATTTGGTGAAAAGCAGTACCACGAAAATCAATCAAGTACCGTCTAAAGATGTTATTACTTACTGAAATGCTGCAAAAATCATATTGTTGTATGCTGATATCTAGGGGGTGAAAAGTTGGGAACGAGGATAATATCAAAAACGCTTATTCCAAATAATGCTGAGGCCATCCTGGATTACCTGACCAGGCGGACCGATGAAACTGTTGGAAAACAGATCGAGCGGGTGGATGCAATCGTAGTCGGGCATGTAGAGAAATATGAATCTCAAAGTATACCGGTACGGACGGAGCACGTACAGCAATTGAAACCCTGGCTCTCCGGAGATGCCGGAGGACTACCTGCCGTCTTTGTCCAGATAACCACAATAAAGGTAGAAACCTGGTTGATGGGCCCTGCTGGCAGGGACC
>CAZIQW010000136.1:0-6512 GCA_964541585.1 uncultured Dehalococcoidales bacterium
ACACCCTATCCTACACTCTTTCCCTACACGACGCTCTTCCGATCTGCTCAGAATAACAGCTTTAATCTAGACACGATTACAGTCCCGGCAGGCTCTGAAGTAAATATCGAGTTTAATAATATGGATGAACATTTCCATAATTTTGCAGTCTACGATAGTCCTGACCTTGTGGAGGAAATCTTCCTGGGCGATTATGTGGACGGCCCGGACACCACTACTTATACCTTTACTGCACCCGAAACTCCCGGTACCTACTTTTTCCGCTGTGAGATTTTCCCCACAGTCATGAATGGTGATTTTATCGTCGAATAATTACCGGCAACTGGAAACTGAATTTAAAATAGGGGGGCATAAACAGCCCCTCTATTTTTGTTTAAAAAAATCAAATTGACTTCTCCGGCAAAGCACTGGTAACATGGGTACAGGAGTACTAAATATGAAATTAGCCTTCAATGTGTCTCTTTTTCCGGTTACTGCTGGGGTGAATAACGCGGGCCATCTGGTTATCGGCGGCTGCGATTTAGTCAATCTGGCAGCTGAATATGGTACTCCTCTTTACATATTTGACGAACAGGGATTGCGAGACAAATGCCGTGAATACCAGGCAATCTTTAAAAAAAATTATCCTGATACCGATGTAGTATATGCTTCCAAGGCTTATATAAACAAAGCTTTAGCCAGAATTTTTCATGAAGAGGGAATCGGGCTGGATGTGGTCTCCGGCGGAGAAATGAGCATTGCTCATGCAGCCGGATTTCCTATGGAGAAGGTTTACTTCCACGGTAATAACAAAAGTCCCGAAGAACTGAAACTGGCCTTACAGAGCCATATCGGGTACGTTGTGGTAGATAATTTTTATGAACTGGAACTGCTGGACAGGCTGGCACAGGAGCGGAGAATCAGGCAGGACATTTTGTTGCGCATCACCCCCGGCATCGACCCTCATACGCAGGAAAAGATTGCCACCGGCAATGTAGATAGTAAATTCGGTTTCCCGGAAAGTTCTCGCGAAGAGGCAGTAAAACTAGCCCTGGCCTCAGACAGCCTGAACCTGGTGGGCATCCATTCCCACATCGGCTCGCTCATCTTCGATACTCAGCCCTATCTGGAAGCCCTGACCGTGGTGCTGGATTTCGCAGCAGAAATGAAACAGAAATATGGTTTCGAATTAAAACAGGTGAATGCAGGGGGCGGATTTGCCATCCAGTACACCTCGGACAGTCCGGCCCCGCCGCTCCATGTATACGCGGAGGCTTTGTCTGCCTATGTCAGATCCCGCTGCACCAGCCTTAACCTGACGCTGCCCAGGCTGATTATCGAGCCAGGCAGATCTATCTCAGGACCGGCCGGGGTTGCACTGTATACGGTCGGAGCCATCAAAGACATTCCCGGAGTCAGGCGTTACGTCTCCGTAGACGGCGGTATGGCAGATAATATCCGCCCCGCGATTTACAGCGCCAGATATGAGGCAGCGGTAGCCAATAAAGCACTGGAAGATAATCAAGAAATGGTTACCATTGCAGGGAAATTCTGCGAATCAGGGGATGTTTTAATCAGCGATATTCAGTTACCGGTGCTGTCTCCAGGAGACCTGATTGCCGTACCGGATTGCGGAGCTTACTGTCTGGCAATGGCAAGTAATTATAACGCTTCCCTGAAGCCGCCGATAGTCCTGGTTAAAAAAGGTAAAGCCCGGCTCATCCGGCGCCGTGAGACTTACGACGATCTGTGCCGGACAGACATCTAAGATAGATTTTGGCTTTTCACTTAATATCATGTGGCAGACAATCGGACAAGAGAAAATAATAGACCTGCTGAAGCAAGCTCTAGGACGTGATAGTTTATCACATGCCTATCTGCTGACAGGCCCACCGCGGGTGGGGAAGATGACCTTGGCTCTGGACCTGGCCAGGGCACTGAATTGCCGCGAGGAAAAAGAAAGACGGCCTTGCGGGGAATGTCCCTCCTGCCAGAAGATATCGGACGGCAAACACTCAGACATCCGAATTGTCAGCCTGAACCAGAATTCAGGCGCTGAGGACACAAAAGAACGCACCGAGATTGGCATCGAACAAATCAAAGAGATGCTCCATTCCGCCAGTCTGCCCCCCTTCGAGGGGAAATACCGGGTCTATATTATTGATGAAGCTGCTCAGTTATCCATGGAAGCGGCCAACCGGCTTTTAAAAACCCTGGAAGAGCCGGCGGATAAGGTGGTTTTTATTCTCTTGACAGCTAACGTTCATCTGATTCCGGTAACGGTTATTTCCCGTTGCCAGCGATTAAATCTGTCCCGTATGAAGACGGAGAATATTGAGAACGCCCTCATCGTTCACTGGAAAATCGAGCCGGAGAAGGCGAAGCTTTTTTCCCGCCTCAGCCGCGGCTGTTTGGGATGGGCGATTGAAGGAGCCGGGAACCCTGATTTGCTTCAGGAGCGCGGTGAAAAATTTGAAAAAATGCTGTCCGTAATGCGGAGCAACTACAGCGAGCGGTTTGCTACCGCCGCCCAGTTAGCTCAGCAGTTCGGAAAGAAGAGAGAAGCAGTATATGAAACACTGGATACGTGGGCCGGTTGGTGGCGTGACATACTTCTGGTTAAGGCTGGCTGCAGCGATGATATTGTTAGCATCGATTATATGTCTTCTCTGGCTGAAATGGCCCGGGCTTATAACCTGGCTCAGATAAAGACAGTGATTCACAATGTTACAGAGGCTTCCGCACAGCTTAAGCTGAACGCCAACTCCCGATTGGTAATGGAGGCTTTGATGCTGAATATACCTGGGCCGGGAAAATCATAAATCTCAATTAAGCATCAAAAACGCCGTAACTGGGTAGTGTTGGAAACATTGAGATCGAATATTGGTGATTTAAGATTCATACCAAAAGAGGTGAAGGATGCCTGATATAGTCGGAGTACGCTTTAAAAGAGCAGGCAAGGTATATTATTTTGACCCGGCGGGGATTGAACTGAAGGTCTATGATTATGTGATTGTCCAGACTACCCGGGGCATGGAACTGGGACAGGTTACTGTTGGGCAGAAACCGGTACCGCCTTCTGAGATTACGGCCGAATTAAAGCCCATTGTACGCAAAGCCAGTGAAGAGGATATCAAACGCGCCCAGGACTTTGCAGCCCGAGAAGAAGCTGCCATGAATGAATGCGAGAAGATGATAGCGAGATTAAACCTGCCAATGAAACTGGTCTCAGCAGAATATAACCTGGACGGCAGCCGACTAACCTTTTATTTCACAGCAGAGGAGAGAGTGGACTTCCGGGAACTGGTACGTGAACTGACCTCTTTCTTTAAAACCCGCATCGAGCTAAGGCAGATAGGCCCCAGAGACCAGGCCAAGATTATCGGCGGGCTGGGTAGGTGCGGCCGCGCCCTCTGCTGCGCTAATTTCCTCACCGAATTCACTCCGGTTTCCATCAAAATGGCCAAGGAACAGGACTTACCCCTGGACCCAATGAAAATTTCCGGAGTCTGCGGCCGACTGCAATGCTGTCTGTCTTATGAAAGCGAACAGTACCGCAAGGCCAAATCCCTGTTACCAAAGAAGGGGCAGCAGGTAAACACGCCTTCCGGTGCCGGAATAGTGATTGGAGGCAACCCGCTGAAAGAAACCGTCATGGTCGAACTGGAAAGCAAGGCCTCAGTTGAGTTACCAATAAGCGAGGTAAAGATTATCGGACCGGCATCCAGGAAGGGACCGACAGAAACCGAACCGGCTGAAATTGAGGATAAATAACCATCTTCCCACAGAGTTTGCCTCTTCTTAGCTTCAATGCTGACAAAACCACTATCCCCTGATACTATTCTTACCGGAATCAGGATTTGCCGATATGACGATACGGAAATCAAAGGAAGTCTCAGCCAGCATGCTGCGGCAGATATTTCTGCCAGTGGACGTATGTTTTCAACTCGCGGCAGGGGATGTTGAAAAAGATAGTGCCGGAAGGACAGACTGGGGTCTTTAAAAGAAGCATGCGGGCCTGTTCCGGCGTTCTTCCCGCCTTCCGGCGATTGCAGGCAGCACAGGCGCTGACCAGATTTTCCCAGGTATGCCTGCCTCCCTGGTGCCGGGGGATGACATGGTCCAGCGTTAATTGATGACTCTGCTTACCGCAATACTGACAGGTATAATTATCCCGGTTGAATATTTCCACGCGGGTCAATTTGGGCTGCGGGCGGGGTCGTTTAACCAGATAGGCCAGACGGATTACCGAGGGCAAAGGATAGGAGATATTGGTAGTATGAATATAGCCGGTTCCATTCTCCAGCATCTCTGCCTTACCGCTGAAAATAAGAGAGATGGCACGCCGTGCACGACAGATGTTTAACGGTTCATAACTTTGGTTTAATACCAGGCATTGGTAATCTACCATAATAATCCCTTACATCTTTATCTATTTTAATCGCAATTAGTTCAGGATTGCAAGTGGAAATCTCTGCACCAGGGGAAATGCATTATCAAGGGAATGGCTTTTTTCCAATAACCTTTAAGGTCCTGATCTGGAATCGGGGTCCCTTTTCCCTCTGAATACCGACTTTTGCCGGTATGGGCCAATCGATGATAATGATAATAAGCAATCACCCTATTTCATGCAAGGGCACTGGATTTATTGTATGATAGTTATAAGATGAATGAAAGCAATATTTCCATCAAAAGGTTAGCTGTCCTCGGTTCCACGGGTTCCATCGGTCAACAGACACTGGATATAGTACGGGCTCTGCCTGGTAATTTTAAAATTATCGGCCTGGCCGCCGGTGAGAACCTTGAACTACTGGAAAAACAGATCCAGGAATTCAAACCCAGGGTAGTTTTTCACCGGAATCAGGAAAGAAAATTGAAAACCGAAGGTTTTCATATAGTACCCATGGAGGAAATCGCTGTTCATCCCGAAGTAGATATCGTAGTCGTGGCAACCTCGGGGAAAGCCGGTCTAAGCTCTACACTGGCAGCTATTAAGGCAGATAAGAAAATCGCCCTGTCCAATAAAGAACCTCTGGTCATGGCTGGAGAGCTCGTACTGGAAGAGATGAAAAAAAGCTCTGGCTGGATTTTGCCGGTGGACAGTGAACACAGCGCTATCTGGCAATGTATGAGCGGAGAAATGCAGAAACCTGCCCGGCTCATCCTGACAGCTTCCGGAGGGCCCTTCTTACGCTATTCACCAGCCCAGCTTGCCGAAGTAACTGTCGAGCAGGCATTGAAACACCCTTCATGGCGCATGGGGAAAAAGGTCACCATAGATTCAGCCACGTTAATGAACAAGGGATTGGAGGTTATTGAAGCGCACTGGCTCTTTGATATGCCTTATGAAAAGATAGATATACTAATCCATCCTCAGAGCATTGTGCACTCCATGGTAGAACTGGCAGACGGTTCGATAAAAGCACAGTTGAGCCATCCGGACATGCGCTTTCCAATTCAATATGCTTTATCCTATCCTGAACGCATCCCCAATCCTGCCCTGCCGAAGCTCGACTGGAGCCGGATAGATAATCTGAAATTCGAACAGCCCAATTATGATATTTTCCCCTGTCTCAAACTGGCCATTGAAGCCGGTAAACGCGGAGGGACCTGTCCCGCCGTACTCTGTGCTGCGGACGAGGTGGCAGTAGACCTGTTTCTTAACCACCGTCTCTATTTTACCGATATTCCGCAGCTGGTAGAGCAGGTCCTGGGACAACACCACTGTATGGAACATCCAGCATTAAAGGACATTATAGCGGCGGATGCCTGGGCGAGGGAACAAACCTTAAAATTATCGGGTGGAGTTAATTAATGTCCATATTAATCACGTTAGTCACTTTTGCTATCATCTTAATTATCCTGGTGATAGCTCATGAATTGGGCCATTTTATCACAGCCAAATTACGCGGGGTACAGGTCACCGAGTTCGGGCTGGGATTTCCCCCACGAATCTGGGGGATAAAAAAGGGGGAAACCTTATATTCAATAAACGCTGTGCCCCTCGGCGGTTTCGTCAAGCTGGTGGGCGAAGAAGACCCCAAAATACCGAGGAGTCTGGCCAGTAAAGGCTATGGCACCCGTATCCTGGTCCTGGCAGCCGGCTCACTGGTCAATCTGCTGCTACCCGTAGTCCTGTTTACGATTGCCTTCATGATACCGCATAGTGCCTTTGTTTTTCCCGTAGTTATCGATAATGTAGCTCCCGATTCTCCCGCCGCAGTTGCCGGGGTACAGCCCGGTGATACAATTATCAAAGTTGACGGGAATCAGATTAATAACAGTGCCGACCTGCAGCGACAGATACATCTGAATCTGGGGAAAGAAATCGATTTAACGCTGATGCATGCTGATTCATCTGAAGAGACAGTCCAGGTAACTGCACGCTGGAAACCTCCTGAAGGCCAGGGGGCAACCGGACTGGTACTGGCCATGCCCTCAGAACCAATCGAAACGGTCATCCAAAGCGAGCCCTTCTGGAAAGCCGTTCAGATCGGAAGAGCACACGTCTGAACTCCAGTCACCGCTCATTA
>CAZIQW010000137.1:0-3021 GCA_964541585.1 uncultured Dehalococcoidales bacterium
GTAAAAGAGCTGGCGGAAAAGCTTAACCGGCGGATATATTTGATTGCCGAGAGCGATGCCGATGATGCCCGCCTGATAAGGCCCCGTCACCTGGGGGGCTACGGTATGGATGCCCAGTGGAACGATGATTTTCATCATGCCCTCCATTATCTTTTAACCGGGGAACAAACAGGATATTACCAGGACTTCGCTCATCTGCGCTATCTGGTGAAAGCCCTAAAGCAGGGATTTGCCTATACCGGTGAGTTTTCCAGTTTCCGGGGGAGGCGGAGGGGTTCATCTACCCAGGGCATTCCTCCGTATCGCTTTGTCGTCTTCTCGCAAAACCACGACCAGGTGGGGAACCGGATGCGGGGAGAACGGCTGAGCCATCTGGTATCGTTTGAAGCCTTAAAGCTGGCGGCCGGCATCGTCCTGCTTTCTCCGAACATCCCTTTGCTCTTCATGGGTGAAGAGTACGGGGAGACCGCCTTTTTCCCGTACTTCATCAGCCATTCGAATCCTGAACTGGTCAAAGCAGTCCGCAAGGGGCGTAAAGAGGAATTCGCCGCGTTTCATGCAGCCGGCGAACCGCCGGACCCCCAGAGCGAGAAGACTTTCAACAGCGCCAGGCTAAATCATCACCTGCGCGAAGAAGGCACGCATCAAGTCCTTCTGGATTTCTATACCGACCTCATCAGGCTGCGCAAAGAAATATCAGTCCAGAGCAATCCCGACCAGGAAAGTCTGGAAGTGCTGGGATACGAAAAGCATCATCTGGTCTGTATTCGCCGCCGGTCTCAAGAGACAGAGATTATTGCAGTTTTCAACTTCGGTGATTCAGCAGCCACGGCCAGCCTGCCGGTACCCGCAGGGAACTGGCAAAAATTGACCGATTCAGCTGAAAAGCGCTGGCAGGGCACCGGGAGCTCGATACCTGATGAGCTGACTTCCGATGGAGAAATAGACCTGGCACTCAATCCCAAATCATTTGTTGTGTTTACCAAAAAGGGGGGCGCAAATGCCTGAATTAAGGATACCGACAGCGACTTACCGGCTTCAGTTCAATTCCCAATTCAAATTTAACGATGCCCGTAACCTCGTATCTTACTTAAACCGGTTAGGGATAACGGATATTTACGCTTCGCCCATATTTAAAGCACCCAGGGACAGCACCCACGGTTATGATGTCACCGACCCCAACCGGCTCAACCCTGAACTGGGTACCGAAGCTGATTTTGAAGCTCTAAACGAAGAAATGAAGAAAAATAACCTGGGACTGCTACTGGACATTGTCCCCAATCACATGGGAATTAGTCCGGAGAATCCGTTTTTGACCGACCTGCTGAAAAACGGTTTGAATTCACCTTATACCGATTTCTTCGACATTGACTGGAGGCCCTGTAACGGGTCCGGTACTGGTAAAATCATCCTGCCCATCCTGGGTAAGCCCTACGGACAGGCACTCGAAGACGGTGAAATCTCGTTGAAACTGGAGGAGAACTCAATATTTATCCGGTATTATGAAAACAAACTCCCTCTGGCGCTGAGGTCTTATTCCTTTATTCTCGCTTGCCGCCCGGAGACAGAAAACCCCGGTTCTCTGACCAGCCGGGATGAATTACGACAGTCTGACAGGGTCATCGAAGATATCGAAAAACTGCCGTCAGTCGACCAGGAATCCAGCGGCGGACTACAACAAATTCAAGCCGCTGAAAAAAAACTGGAACAACTCATCGGTTCTTCACCCGGGATAAGAGAGCTGCTGCGGCACAATATCGCTATCATAAATGGTAAGAAAGGAAATCCGCGCAGTTTTGACAGTCTGGATACAATATTGAACCAGCAGGTCTACCGGCTGACTTTCTGGAGGACCGGACTAAAACAATTGAACTACCGCCGTTTTTTTGACATCAACAACCTGATAAGCCTGCGAACGGGGCTGCCGGAAGTCCTGCAGACCACTCATGCCCTGATATTTCAACTGGTCACACAAGGAAAAGTGACCGGACTGCGTATAGATCACGTGGACGGTCTCTATGACCCTGCGGCCTATCTCGCCGCCCTGCGCCAGCATCTGGGACGTTTTTATGTGATTGTGGAAAAAATCCTGAGCGGCGATGAGATATTGCCGGGCGACTGGCAGACTTACGGTACTACGGGATATGATTTCTCCCGGGAAGTAAACAATGTGTTTGTAGACAGCCGGGGGATACCGGTCCTGGAGAAACATTACACCCGGAATCTCCGCCAGCCAACCAGTTTTAACGATATGGTCTATGAGAAAAAAAAGCAGGTGATGGAGGAATTATTCTCCGGTGAGTCCCATTCGTTGAGCTGCCGATTAATGAATCTGGCAGGTCAGGACCGGTATGCCCGCGACCTGGCGGAAAGTGACATAATGCAGGCGTTGATTGAAGTAACCGCCTGTCTGCCAGTCTACCGCACCTATATTCGCGCATTCGAGATACCTCCGGTTGACAGGCGATATATTGAAGCGGCATTGCAGGAAGCCCGGCGCCGGACTCCGTATTTGGAAGAAACTGCCCTGGACTTCTTGAGAAGAGTGTTCCTGCTGGAGTTCCCCGCTGGATTTGACAGCGGGCAAAAACAGGAATGGCTTCAAATGGTTATGAAATGGCAGCAGTTCACCGGTCCCGCTACAGCCAAAGGTCTGGAAGATACGGCACTTTACAACTATAACCGGCTGGTCTCCCTGAACGTTATCGGAGCAGCGCTGCGCCAGGATGAGTGGTCAGTGGACAAGTTTCATCAGTTTAATCTATCCCGGCAGGCGCACTGGCCGGTTACTCTAAATGCCACCTCGACTCACGATACCAAGCGCAGTGAAGATGTCAGAGCCAGAATTAATGTTCTTTCTGAAATGCCCCGGACCTGGATGGAACATCTCTCACGATGGCGAAAATGGAACGATATCAAAAAACAAAGAATCAACGGACAAACGTGGCCGGATGACAATACGGAGGAGCTATTGTATCAAACCCTGGTGGGGGCCTGGCCTTTGCACCAGAGTGAAATCCC
>CAZIQW010000137.1:3031-6447 GCA_964541585.1 uncultured Dehalococcoidales bacterium
GAGTTTCGAGAGCGGTTTAAGACATACCTGCTAAAAACAGTACGGGAAGCTAAAGTATTCACCAACTGGATACGTCCCGACGAAAGATATGAAAATGCCGTGGTTAAATTCGTTGATAACATTCTTGACGACACCGTAAAAAATGAATTCCTGGAAGATTTTACCCGTTTCCAGCAGGGAGCTGCCTTTTACGGGGCTCTGAATTCTCTGGGACAGGCACTATTAAAAATCACCTCACCGGGTATTCCGGACTTCTATCAGGGAATGGAATTATGGAATTTGAGCCTGGTTGACCCCGATAACCGCCGCCCCGTAGATTATGAACTGCGAAAGCGGCTTCTGGATGAAGTGGCGGCACAGGAAAAAAGAGACAGAGACTCTTTACTGCGGAATATGCTGGAACACTGGCAGGACGGGAAAATCAAACTGTATCTAACTTATCAGGCCTTAATCATGCGACAAAAATCTCCTGAGCTTTTTCAGTCAGGGGATTACATACCACTCCAAATAAAAGGGAAGCGGGAAGAAAACGTGGTGGCTTTTGCTCGCCGGCAGAAAAATGAATGGATTGTTGTGGCCGTGCCGCGACTTTCCATGAAGCTGTCGCCGCAGGGCAGTTTCCCACTGGGAAAGAAAATATGGAAAGAAGACCGGTTGGTCTTGCCCGAAGACGCTCCTCAAAGGTGGGTTAATATATTTACCGGTGAAACACTGAACCCGGCCGCCGGAGAACACAGCTTATCAATGGCGCAGGTATTCAGTGTTTTCCCGGCAGCTCTTTTATGCAAAATACCGCTGAATAGCAAATTTACATAATATATTGCTTTTTAGCGCAGCAGCTGTTTGAATTTGTTCCGCTTTTAGAGATTAGAGCTTTGGGCTTCCTCGCTGTCGGCATCAGATTTACAGAGGCAACTCAGCAAAATCAGAGAACGCGCCGGCACATCCAGATTTTCCCCCGCATTGAAGATTATCTGTTCCGGGGGCAGCTTATCTCTATTGCTATCCAGGGTCAGATGCCAGGGGCTATTCGGGAGAAAAGAGGGGATGGTAAACTGGATAGTCTCATGATGGGAATTCATTATTATCATCATGGAGCTGTCATGCAAAGGCATGCCTCTCTCGTCAATCTCTCCGGGCACGTCCCCGGCAAGGAAGATACCGAAACAGCGGATCCAGGAGGAATTCCAGTCTTCGTCGCTAATCTCCTGTCCGTCAGAACGCAGCCACATTACATCTTTAATATTGGAGCCGCGAATAGGTTGTCCCTCGTAAAAATTACGGCGCTGGAACACCTGATGCTCCGTACGGAAATTAATCAGGCTCCGGGTAAAATCCAGCAGCTTTTGTTTTCTTTCATCCAGGTTCCAGTCAAACCAGGTCAACTCGTTATCCTGGCAATAGGCGTTGTTATTCCCCTTCTGGGTGCGGCCGATTTCATCCCCGCCCTGAATCATGGGCACACCCTGTGAAAGAAGCAAAGTGATGAGGAAATTTCTTTTTTGACATTCCCGCAAGTCAATGATTTCGGGGTTGTCAGTTTCGCCTTCCGTTCCGCAGTTCCAGGAGAGATTATTGTCGGTACCGTCCCGATTATCTTCTCCGTTAGCTTCATTATGCTTGTGGTTATAGCTGACAAGGTCATGCAGAGTAAAACCGTCATGGGCGGTAACGAAGTTGATGCTGGCATAAGGTTTCCTGCCGTCTTCCTGATACAGGTCGCTGCTGCCGGTAATACGGTAAGCCAGCTCAGCGACGGCGCCTTCATCGCCTTTCCAGAATTTGCGTATAGCATCCCGGTATTTCCCGTTCCATTCAGTCCATAACACCGGGAATTTACCCACCTGGTAGCCTCCCTCACCCACATCCCACGGCTCCGCAATCAATTTAACCATAGAGATGATAGGGTCCTGATGAATAATATCGAAAAAAGCGGAGAGACGGTCGACATCATGCAGTTCTCTGGCCAGAGTAGAAGCCAGATCAAAACGGAAGCCATCCACATGCATCTCGGTAACCCAGTAGCGCAGACTATCCATAATCAGTTGAAGCACCTGGGGATGACGGGCATTGAAACTGTTGCCCGTTCCGGTATAGTCCATATAATAACGGGGCTGGCCGTCAACCAGGCGGTAATAGGTGGTATTATCGAGCCCTTTAAAACTAAGTGTGGGTCCCAGATGATTCCCCTCCGAAGTATGGTTATAGACCACATCCAGGATAACCTCAATACCTGCCTGATGCAGCGATTTAACCATAGCCTTAAATTCAGATATCTGACCGCCGGTATCACCCAGACTGGAATACCGGGCGGTGGGTGAGAAATAATTGGTGGTATTATAGCCCCAGTAGTCCCCAAGCCCCCTGTCCACCAAAATCTTTTCGTCCAGAAACTCATGAACCGGAAGCAATTCAACTGCAGTAATGCCCAGACTCTTAAGATACTTAATCATTGGGGGTGAGGCTAATCCGGCATAAGTACCTCTCATTTCAGCGGGAAGGTCGGGGTAACGCATAGTAAAGCCTTTGACATGCACCTCGTAGATAACCGTTTTACGCCATGGTATACGGAGCTGGCGGTCGCCCTCCCAGTCAAATGTCAGGTCAGTTACCATGCATTTTGGCATCCCCCAGGCATCATCTTCATCGTTCCGGACCAAATCGCCATCCTCATGGCCCAACTGATAGGCAAAGATAGGAGCTTTCCAGTTTACCTTTCCGGTAATCGCTTTTGCATAAGGATCGATGAGCAATTTATTCGGATTAAACCGCAGTCCTGCCTCGGGGTTATACGGACCATGGACCCGGTAACCGTAAAGCTGTCCCGGCTTAAGCCCGATGATGAGAGCATGCCAGATGCGGCCGGTCGTTTCCGTCAGGGCGATGCGCTGGCTTTCTTTCCTGGAGCGTGGGCCATCAAAAAGACAAAGCTCAACCCTGGTCGCTCCTTCGGAATAGAGGGCGAAATTTACTCCCTCCCCGGTCCAGGTTGCCCCCAGAGGATAGGGTTTCCCCGGAATAATCCTGATAGCTGCAGCTTGAGTCACCATGTTTTCAAATCTCCCCCCATTCTCAAAATATATTCTTTAATATATTGTACTCTAAAGGAGAACAAGGAAAGGGTCAGCAGCTAAAGAGGCCTGGCTTTTATGAAGGGTAACAACCCAAGAAGATGATATCGAATATTCCCTATAACTTATTGATGTGTCCGCAATGGGGACAGCGGACAGCAGGCTGGTTGTAGCTGGGGGGCAATCTCAACCGGGTACCGCAATTATCACAGGAAATGGTATGGTAATTATTCATTCTCCACATTAGATCAGAAGTCTCGCGAGTACGTTCAACCTTATCCTGCAACTCTCCGTCGCTAGATCGGAAGAGCACACGTCTGAACTCCAGTCACCGCTCATTATCTC
>CAZIQW010000138.1:0-6426 GCA_964541585.1 uncultured Dehalococcoidales bacterium
TCCACCGGCCTTCCCCTCGGCCTGCAAATCATCAGCAATTTTTTCAACGAAGAAGCCTTGTTCAGAATTGCCTATGCCTACCAGCAGGCTACCGACTGGCACAAACAAAGACCGCAGATTTAGAATTCTGTCATTTCTTCATAATCGCCCTCATCAATATCGCCAGGATTATGGCAACAATAATAAGGGCTACTATCCCGATACCACCCATGATTACCGCATGACTGAACTCAAGTGTAGAAAAATTAGTGATGAGGTATATCGCCATAGCCGCAATGATAATAGCAACAACGCTCATTAAAGTGATTACCAGCTTAAATCTGGGTATTTTTATTATTACACCTCTAATGAATCTATTTAAATCTCCGGTATGAACCCCAGCTGGGATTCGGAAAAGTTTTCCGGTACATCCGGCAATTCTCATTGGCACACGACCAACCGACTATGCAGGTAAAAAAGCGCAGCTTCTTTCCTTTAACTGGATATACATTACGGCTCCCGCAAAACGGGCAGAGAGGCTGACCCCGCTCACCACTGTTGCTGTGACTGTATTCGTCTTCTCTTTTCGGCATTTTTAAAACTAATTTCCAGGCTTGAAATAATCTGATTAAAAATTCTCACTTCCATTATGAGCTAGTTTTATCTATATCGCAATTTGATGAGTTATGAAGAACCGGACAACCTCCTGCCCCTGTGTCTCGCTGCTAGCGCAGCGAACTAATACGGGTTATAGACATTACGAGAAACGCAGTAACAAAGCAAATACCGGGCGTCTGGTATCAAAATCCGGATATCGGCTTCGGAAGAAGAAAAAAAGCCTTGCAAAGACAGAAAGAGACTCCTGCTTTGTTTCTGAATTAAATACTACTCAGGGTCTTGCCTTCCGGCGGCTTTTTTTGCTGCTCTCTGTTCAGCCAGTACCCGGCGGGTCAAATCTATTTCTTCTCTGGTAACCTGTTGTCTCATCTCTTCCAGGTCACGCATGATTTTGGCGAATCGCGGCCCTTCAGCAGCACTAATCCATTCAAGCTGCAGGCGTTCGGGACGGATACCCCATTTGGTCATCCGTTCTCTCAGCCGCTCTACTCTTTTCTTGGTCTGATGGTTAGCACTGATATAATGACAATCATTAATGTGACAACCGGAAACAAGCACAATCGGCGCACCCTTTTCAAAAGCATAGAGAATAAAATCTTCAGATACCCTGCCGCTGCACATAGTGCGGATAAACCGGTTGTTCGGTGGATATTGCAGACGAGAAACTCCCGCCAGGTCTCCCCCGGCATAGCTGCACCAGTTACACAGGAAACTGATTATCTTATTCTCCGGTTCTTCAGCCAGCGCCGCACTAATCTGGGCTATTATCTGGTCATCAGTAAAATGCTGCATGGTAATGGCGCCAAACCTGCATTCTGCGGCGCAGGTACCGCAGCCGGCACAGGCTGCGGCTGTAATCACAGCGCCGCTCTTGGCTTTGACATCTACCTTTATGGCTCCATAAGGACATACTTTGGCACAGGCGCCGCAGGAAACACATTTATCCAGTATAACCTGGGCCTTAATCGCTTCGCCTTTGATGGTATGCGCATTAAGCAAAATAGAACTTCTGGCAGCCGCCGCACCGGCCTGGGTTACACTATCTTTAATATCCTTGGGTGCTTCAACCGAGCCGGCATAGAAGATGCCGGGTGTCGTAGCATCCACCGGTCTCAGCTTGGGATGAGCTTCCATGAGAAATCCGTCACTGGTTTGAGACAGGTTTAAAATATTAGTAAGCTGCTTAAGTTCAGGCCTGGGTTCCAGCCCCACAGATAGCACCACCATATCCAGCAGATATTCTTCCAAACGGGACAGCGTGGTATTTTCCACCTTGAGGCATAGATTTCGCGTAGCCGGGTCTTCAGTAATTTCCCCCGGCAAGCCGCGCACGTAATGCACCCCGCTTTCCCTGGAGCGGCGCAAGAGGTCTTCGAAGCCTTTACCGAAAGCCCGCATATCCATATAGAAAACATAGATTTCGGTATCCGGATAGTGTTCCAGTATGAGCAGGCTGTCCTTTACTGTATTCATACAACATACATTGGAACAATAGGGATTCCCCCGGTTATTCGTGCGTGAACCCACACACTGAATAAAACCGATTCGCTTCGGGGTAGCGCGGTCAGACGGACGCACCAGATGGCCGTCAGTGGGGCCACCACCGCAAATCAGCCTTTCAAATTCCATGGTGGTTATAACGTTCTCAAATTTTCCGTAGCCATATTCAGTCAGCTGTGTCGGGTCATAAATCCCCATACCCGTAGCCACAATAATACTACCGACATCCAGATCAATGAACTGGTCTTCCATATTTAAATCAATGCATTTCTTATCACAGGATTCAATACATTTCACACAGGCTATAGGGTTGTTCCCCATACAGTGTTCCATATCGATCAAATAAGAAGAGGGCACTGCTTGAGCGAAAGGAATATATATGCCTTTACGCGATGAAAAACCCTGCTGGAATTCATCGGGTAAAACGACAGGACAGGACTCGGCACATTTACCGCAAGCGGTGCATAAGTCCTCATTAACGTAACGTGCTTTACGGCGCACCCTAACTTTAAAATTGCCTACATAGCCGGAGACCTGTTCCACCGTACTGTAAGCCAGAAGTTTGATATTGGGATGTCTGGCCACATCCATCATCTTGGGGCCCAGGACACAGATAGAACAATCCATGGTAGGAAAGGTCTTATCTAATGCAGCCATGACGCCGCCAATAGACGGCTGTTCTTCTACCAGGTACACCTGATGCCCTCCATCCGCCAGGTCGAGAGCCGCTTGAATTCCGGCTACTCCTCCTCCGATTACCAGGGCAGCATCGGTAACCGGTATTTCTATCTCTTGCTGTGGTTGCAGTAGAGCAGCCCGAGCCACAGATATCTTAACTATATCTTTAGCTTTTTTTGTAGCCTTTTCCATGTCATGCAAGTGCACCCAGCTGCAATGCTCACGAAGGCTGGCCATTTCCAGAAGATAAGGGTTTAGTCCGGCCTCAGAAATGCAGGTGCGAAAAGTAGATTCATGTAAACGCGGCGTACAGGAAGCCACCACAACACGATTTATTCTGTTTTCAATAATGGTCTTTTTTACTTCCTGCTGTCCCGGATCGGAACAGGTATACCGATTTCTCACTGAAGCAACCACGCCCGGCAATTTTTCGGCATACTTCCGGACATCTTCCGTATCTACCGACCCGGCTATATTAAGCCCGCAGTCGCAAACAAATACTCCTATTCTGATTTCTTCATCAACCAACTATCTTACCTCCGTAGCGTCCCGGCTACCAGACTGGCCAGGTCCTGAATTTCTACTTGAGCAACCTGGCAATCCTCATTCTTCTGAGCACATTTCAAATGTATCTGGCATTTGGGGCAAGCCGTTACCAATATCTCAGCCTCGACATTCTGAGCCTGCGCCAGACGCTGTCCCTGTATCTGACGGTTTACTGAATTACAGTATGCCCAGGGGTTAGCACCGCAGCAAAGCGCTCTCTCCCGATTATTTTCCATCTCAACTAATTTCAGCCCCGGCATAGCAGTCAACAATTGACGCGGAGCATCAAAAATGCGAAAACCTCTTCCCAGTGTACAGGGATCATGATAAGCAACCTGCTTCTCCAGACTACCTAAAACCAGTTTATTTTCTGCGATTACAGGAGCAATAAGTTCCACTAAATTATCTATCTGAATACCGGTTTCCCCTAATGCCTTAGGATACTGAACCTTGAGACATTCGTAACATTCAGGACAATAAGTAATTATCCTTTTCACCCCATGACGGTTGAACTCGGCCATATTCATCCTGGCTAACGCCAGAAAGCCTTCTCTATCACCTTGAAGAAGAAGGTCACGCCCGCAGCAGCGCTCATTAGCCAGAAGATTGAAGGGTATCCCTGCCTTATTTAATAACCGGAGCGCCCCGATAACCCCATCGAGTGTTTTTACACCGAGCTCTTTAAATATAACATCGAAATAGGGAGCGCAGCCGACGAAGAAACGGGTATCGGACTGTTCGGTCAATATTATGTCATCAGGCAGCCAGTCCAGACGCTCCTGTTTTACTCCCTCGTGGGACATCATGCGCATTGTCGCCTGAAGCATACCGCCATGACTGCATTGTACCTGAACCCCGTGGTCCACGGCCTCGGCACGCAAGGCGTTGATGAAATCAGGAAATTTCACCCGGTAATTACATCGTTCATAACACATCTGACAGTTGAGACAGGCCCAGATAGTTTCATCCTTTACGTCGGGGACTTTGCGCCCTAACCTTTTCTGGATTATGAGCCGCGGATTAAATTCAGCATCATACTGAGCTACCGGGCAGACCACAGTACATTTTCCGCAGTCCAGGCATAGCCTTACCTTGGTATCTTTTATTTCCTGTTCCAGATTAAACAACTCACCTAACCCTTAAAATTTTACTATTTTCAATTTCTCAAACTGCTCGACAAACTCGGTAATACGCTTAACAAAACCAGCCCCATCACCATGCTGAAGACGTACCAAGGATAACCTTTCCAGTTTCAACCCCATAATCTTCATGATTCCTCTGGCTTTTTCGTAGTTCTGGAATATTAATTCCTCATCGATACTAAAGTGACAGTTATGAGTATCACATCCAAGCAACACCACACCATCCGCACCCATTTCAAAAGACCGGAGCATCAGGCCCGCATGTACACGCGAGAGACAGCTTACTCTGATTATTTTCACCGAAGCCGGAATAGCAAGCCTCCTCTGGGCAGCCGTTTCAATAGCACTTAAGCCATCCCAGTTACAGGCAAAAACCACAACAATAGCAGAATCATTCATTATCAGTTTCGAGTTTCAAGTCATTACGGCATTCAGGCAAAGGACATCCCTTTGTCCGGATCAACCTCAGGAACCGGGAACTACTCTTTCCTCCTTCTTTAATAGAGATTTAAGAGCGGCTGTGATACCTATCTCAGTTTGTAAAGGTTGAGTTATCGCTCCGGTAGGGCAGACCGAGATGCAGGCTCCGCACCCGAAACATAATGCCGGGTCTACATAGGCACAGGTTACACCCTGAGAATTGGTCTTCATCTCCACATAAGCACAGATTCTGGCACAATCGGCACAACCCCGGCAAAGTTTAGGATTAATCACCACTGAACTGGACCTCGGTTGAAAAGTCTCCTGATTGAGATAAACCGAAGCTCTGGCGGCAGTCGCTTCTCCCAGTGTAATTTGCTCTTGTATCGAAAGTGTTCCCACCGGCAGGATAATAAAAATGCCTGCCGTCTCCCTTTCAGTATAGGAATGAAGGATTGTGGCATCCAGACTGGATACCCGGCTTGAATGATTCTGACGGCTCATTGCCCTACGGAGCAGGTTGCTGTTAGCCAGGACTTCCATGGTTTCTTTTCCTGCACTCATCAAATCCAGTATAACCGCTCCGATCTCTATCCGTTCCGTCCGCGAGCCATAGCTGATTACAGCCTCAAATTTTCCCGGGCTGCCATTTAACTCCAGCGACTGAGGCCAGGGTTTGATTCTTAAACCCTGCTGTTCCAGCTGTTTCAGTATTTTGTTTACATTTCTGCGATATTCAGGAGACTGTGCTTTTGATTTTGAAGCATCTGATTCAAAAATAAAGGTCACTTCATAACCCTGGTCCTTGAAAGTTCGAGCAGACGCCAGGCCGGACAACCCGGTTCCTATTATCAAAACGCTGTTGATGACCGGGCGTGGTGTATGTATTACCGGAACCAGTTTCTGAGCCCGGGCTACCCCGGTCCTGATCAACTCGATAGCACTTTCGGTAGCGCCCTCAGGGTCATCTTTATGTATCCAGGCGCATTGCTCTCGAATGTTGGAGAACTCTATATTTACCCCTGGAGGCAGTTCCACAGACAGGTTGTTTTGACACATCACCCGTCGATCAGTACAGCTGAAACAAATTTGCTCCAGATTGCAACACCGGCAGGCTGCCAGTACCACATGGTCTATTTGCTCCTTCTCTACATAGTCTCTGATGATTTTGGCGCCCTCTCCTGTACAGGATTGGGCCAGTTCATGAATACTACAAACATCCGGTAATGCAGCTATTTCTTGAGCCACTCTCTTGAAATCTATTATCGAACTGATGCTGACTCCGCAACGACATAAAAATACACCCGTCCGATTTCCTGAAGCTGTGTTTTGAAGGCCAATGCGGCTGAAAACCCTGTTTTCAGCGGGAGCAGTTGTTTTTTCGGATTTCGTAACCTCGTTGGCTTTCAAATCAACGGCTGCCGACAGAGCTATGGCCGAAGCCTGCGCCAGATCACCGGGGATACTACCGTTTTCACTCTCCGCGATATTGTATACGCCAAACTTCTTTATCTCAAAAGATTTTTGATTTGAGGAAACAAAG
>CAZIQW010000139.1:0-6397 GCA_964541585.1 uncultured Dehalococcoidales bacterium
TTCCGGCTATTTGCCAGCCCCTGGCAGAGAGAATAGTACAGAACCTGAGAAATGCCGGATTTAACGGTGTGCTGGTCACGGGCAATGTCAGCGAAAATATCTGCGAAATCAGTATCGATTTGAATAGAATCGGTATTATTCTTGTCGGGGGTCTTAATCCCGTAGCCGCAGCGGCGGAAGCGGGGATTGAGGTTGAAAACCGCAGCATGAGTTCCGTCATAGAGTACCGGAAACTGGTAAGTTACAGGGAAGCCTTAAATGAAATCAGGAAAATCCCGGCTCGGGGTTATTCGGATAACGGCAAAAACAAAAAATCAAGTCAAGTATTGCAACAAATATAAAAGGAGAAGAGCGTATGGTACAGACCAGAATCCCCGCAAACGGAAAAACAGCAACAGAGAACAACCCGTTTGAAATCGTCAAAAAACAGATAGACAGGTGTGCCGAGATACTCGACCTGTCCCCGGAAATCACTGAGATATTAAAGCATCCGGTGAGAGAGCTTCATGTAGCTCTGCCGGTCCGCATGGACAACGGTTCGGTAAAAGTGTTTCAGGCTTTTCGAGTCCAGCACAATGATGCCCGGGGGCCGGGTAAGGGGGGTATCCGTTTCCATCCGGAGGAGACTGTTGATACCGTACGCGCTCTGGCAGCCTGGATGACCTGGAAATGCTCTTTGCTTGATTTACCGCTGGGTGGAGCCAAAGGCGGCATTGTGTGCAATCCCAAGGAATTGTCTGCCGGCGAATTAGAGCGGCTGAGCCGGGCTTATGTCAGGAGCGTATACTCTTTTATTGGCCCGGAAAAGGACGTTCCGGCACCGGATGTGTACACCAACCCTCAAATCATGGCCTGGATGGTAGATGAGTATTCAGTAATCGCCGGTAAACCACAGTTTGGCGTGATTACCGGCAAGCCGCTTTGTATCGGCGGCTCTCCCGGCAGGGGGGATGCCACGGCACGCGGCGGTATGTTTACGATACGCGAAGCGGCGAATACCCTGGGTATAGATTTGAAAAAGGCTACCGTAGCGATACAGGGTTACGGTAACGCCGGATATTTTGCCGCCAGACTATGCCAGGAAATGTTCGGATGCAAAGTGGTTGCGACCTGTGACAGCAAGGGCGGAATATACGGCGGGAAGGGTATAGACCCCGGGGAAGCTTATTGCTGCAAAGAATCCAGCGGCTCCGTCTGTAATCTGCCCGGTGTGGAAAAAATATCCAATGAAGACGTCCTGACTATGGACGTGGATATTCTGATACCGGCGGCTATTGAAAATGTGATTACCGCTGAGAATGCCCATAAAATCAGAGCTAAAATCGTTGCCGAACTGGCTAACGGCCCGACTACACCCGAGGCCGATGATATCCTTTTCGGCAATAATGTACATGTGATACCGGATTTCCTGTGCAATGCCGGCGGAGTGACTGTATCTTATTTCGAAATGGTACAAAATGCCTCCATGTATTACTGGGATGAGGCTGAAGTTCACGAGAAACTGGACAAGCGGATTACGGCCGCCTATCACTCGGTACTAAAAACCAGCCGCGATTACAAAATCAATATGCGACAAGCAGCCTATGTCCTGGCTGTGAAGCGGGTTATCGAAGCTATGAAAATCCGGGGCTGGATATAAGTTCGTCCGAGCCCGGAAACATATTTACAGATAGCAATATTGAGGAGGGGAATATGGTGACCTGTCCATTGAAAGATAAGACTTATAACGGCTACTGCGAACAATGCAATAACCGGGAATACTGCATGCTTTCTGAAATTATGGAGAAAATCCATGCTCTGGAAGAAACTATAGCCCAAATGGAAGCCAGATTAGCCGGATAAATCACCCCCATATTTTATCCTGTTATAATACGCTGGAAGCATATTCTGAATACGGTGATGGTTTTTGATTTGAAGAACCAGAACCCTGGAGTTTGCTTTCAGCGTACTGCTTTCTCATGGCTTGATATGCAGCGGGTTTGTCGGTTTGGCTTTCCCTGCTTATGGCAGTCGAAACGACGGAGTGATAGAATGTGAATGTACAGATAAAAACAGGTTTGGTTATGGATAAAAGATATATCTTACTGGTTGAAGACAATCCTGACGATGTAGCTCTGACTCAAGTGGCTTTCCGGAAATGCCGTATACCCTGCAGATTAGTAGTAGCCCGGGACGGACAGGAGGCTCTCGACTATCTTTTTAGACAGGGAAGATATGCTGATAGGGATATTGATGAGACCCCATCGATAATCATACTGGATTTAAAATTGCCCTATATTAACGGGTTAGAGGTACTCAGGCAAATCCGGGCAGAGCCGGAGACAGCAGAAATACCGGTAGCGGTATTGAGCTCTTCCATCGATGAAAAGGAGATGCGGGCCAGCTATAAATTAGGGGCGAACAACTATTTCCGCAAGCCGGTAGATTTTGACCACTTTAAAGAGATAATTCAGCGGTTGTGTGTTTCATGTCTGGGGGTTGAGGAAACTTAATCCCGTATCCCCGGGGCTAAAACAGTTTGTTGTTTTTTTTATTTCCGACCTTTATAAGGAAAATATGAGAGAACGGCAGCTATAATGTTAAGGATAAAAGAGGAATTGAGCAATTCCTCTTTTGAATATACGGGTGGATTGGCGGTTATATCATCAGAGGCCCGGCTCTACTTTTATTGAATCGCCTTCCCTGTATAAGTAATATTAATATATGGAGATGACTTTAAAAGTTCTGATAATTGAAGACAATCCTGACGACGTGCTACTGCTGGTCCATGAGTTACGGAAAGGGGGTTATAATCCTGATTACAAAGTTGTGGAGAATGGCCCCTCCATGTCTGAAGCGCTGCAAGAGCAAAGCTGGGACATTATTTTATGTGATTTTGTGCTGCCGGTATTCGGCGGATTGGAAGCCCTGAGAGTCCTGCAACAGTCCGGGTTGGACTTGCCTTTCATCATTGTATCCGGGCATATCGGTGAAGACACTGCTGTGGATATCATGAAAGCCGGCGTTCATGATGTTATCCAGAAATCCAATCTTAAGCGACTGGTACCGGCCATAACCCGGGAACTGGAGGATGCAGCCAACCGGCGGGAACGCCGGAAGATGGAAGAGTCTCTGGAATGGAGCAATGCCAAGTTTCAGCTTTTATCCGATACTGCCAATCTGCTCCTCTCCAACAAAGCCCGGGGAACCATTCAGGCAATTTGTGAGAAGGTGATGGTTTTCCTGGATTGCGATATCTTTTTCAACTATCTAATGGATACTGAGGGGAAGCGCCTGTTCCTGAACGCCTTTGCCGGAATTTCACCCGAAATTGCCCGGGAGATTGAATGGCTGGATTTTGCCGAGACGGTGTGCAGTTGTGCTGACAGAGGAGCCTGTCCGCTGGTTGCGGCGGATATTCAGAATCAACCGGAAGATGAATATATTGCTCGGAGCCGGAAACTTGGTATGCAGGCATATTCCTGTCATCCGATATTATCTGCCGGGGCAAAAATCGGGGCCCTCGCGTTTGGCAGTCGACGCAAGACCAGCTTTACGGATGAAGATCTGGAGGTGATAAGAGCGATTACCAGCCAGGTTGCTATTGCCCTGGACCGAATACGTTATGAGGAGCAGCTGGAGACCTATGCCAAGAGAATTACCCGGGTTCAGGAGGAAGAGAGAAAACGGATAGCCCGGGAACTCCATGATGAAGCCGCTCAATCCATGTCTATTCTGAGCCTGGAATTGGATGCGCTTATCTCCCGTGGGGAAATGTGTTCGGAAAAGTCTTTAGAAAGGCTTCAAGCTATTAAGGAGAACACCGACCGGACCATGCAAAATATTCGCCGCTACAGCCATGAGCTGCACTCTTCACTTCTGGACCATCTGGGTCTGAATGCGGCACTGGAACAACTGGTAGAAGAGACCAATGAGAGAGATGGTCTGGTAGCCGAACTGGAAATCCAGGGTGAGGAAAGGAAACTGGGGCAAGATATTGAATTGGCCTTATTCAGAATTACTCAACAAGCCCTCCGGAATATCTGGCAGCATGCCGGGGCTACTGAGGTGAGGGTCACCTTAAGATATCTGGAAGACAAGCTCAAATTGACCGTTGCTGACAATGGAAAGGGCTTTGACACTGAGAAGGAGAGCCGGGCGGCGGTAGAAAGAGGCAGCCTGGGGTTAGTGAGCATGAACGAAAGGGCTTACCTCATTGGGGCTGATTTGAAAATAGAATCCAGTCTTAACAGGGGAACCACGGTCTCGGTTGATTTAAACATATAGTCTTTCTAACTTTAAAAGAGTATGATAGTCGATAATCCCCGGATATACAGAGAAGGGCGGCAGAACAGACTGCGCGCAGCCAGGGTTGGAATCGTTAATCACGGGCAGATAAGGGTTGAGAAAAGAGGTGGGAAGGAAGCCAGTCTCTGCAAAATTGAATATGGACGAGGTAGCCGGGATGCGCCGGAGGCTGGCGGAGCTCGAGCAGACTCTAAGCGCCATTCAAAACGGAGAAGTGGATGCCTTTCTGGTTACCGGAGATAGAGGAGACCAGGTCTATACTCTAAAGAGCGCCGAACGTCCTTACCGCATCATGGTTGAACAGATGAGCGAAGGGGCACTCACATTATCAGCGGATGGAGTAATTCTCTACTGCAATGAGAGTTTTGCCCGCATAGTCAGGTGCCCGCGAGAAGAAGTAATGGCTACTTCCATTTTTTATTATGTCGGAACTGCCAGCCAAAAAAAACTTCGGAAACTGGTGGAGCATGGTGGACATGGGGATATATTTCTGCTGGCCAGGAATAATATCCTGGTGCCTGTCCATATTTCCTTGAATGCTATGCATGAAGATGACCTGGTCTACTATTGCATGGTAGTAACCGATTTAACTGAACACGTCCAGACAGAACAAATAATAGCTTCGGAAAAATTTGCCCGTATTTTACTGGAACAGTCGGCAGATGCTATTTTAATTTGTGATACCGGCGGAAATATTATCCGGGCCAGTGAGAAAGCCCTCAGTCTTTTAGGTGGAGACCTGCTGGAACAGACCCTGGACCAGGTTTTTAACCAGCTTTATCCTGATCCCGGTACCGGTAAAATTGCCCGGACGGGCGGAGACCCGGTTAAGTTTTATCAAATCCGTGATGCGATAATTCCTCAGAGTAGTGAAATAGTGGCTGGGACTGAGGATTCGTTATGCCGGAACCTGCTGCTTAACTACAGCCAGATAAGCGAAGGGAACTCTGTACTGGGTTATTCGATTTCTCTTTCGGATATTACGGAGCGCAAGCGGGCAGAGGACGAACTCAAGCGGTATGCAGCGGAACTGGAAACTGCGTACCAGGAACTGGAAGCCTTCAGCTACTCAGTCTCTCATGATTTAAGAGCGCCTTTGCGTACCCTGGAAGGCTTCAGTCAAATAGTGGCCGAAGACTATGGAAATAAACTGGATGCAACGGGAAAAGATTACCTGAACCGGGTCAGGAAAGCCAGTCATTATATGTCCGAACTAATTGATGATATGCTCAAGCTATCTCGTGTCACCCGCACTGACATGTACCAGGATAAATCTAATCTAAGTCAGATTACCCAATCTATAATTGAAGAATTAAAAGCCGCTCATCCTGAACGCAGGGTGGAATATGTTATTTCTCCAGACATGATAGTATATGGTGATAATCAGCTTCTTTCCATCGCGATGAGGAACCTGCTGGAAAATGCCTGGAAGTTTACCGGTAAAAGTCCGCAGACCTGTATTGAAGTTGGAGTAATCCGGAATGATGGAGAAAACATCTACTTTGTCAAAGATAACGGGACCGGTTTTGATATGCGGTACGTGGATAAACTCTTTCAACCCTTTCAGCGGCTGCATTCCAATACAGAATACGAGGGTACGGGTATCGGACTGGCTATAGTCCAGCGGATAATCCGCCGGCACGGCGGAAAGATTTGGGCCGAATCCGCAAAGGGCCAGGGAGCTACCTTTTACTTTTCTTTGAGCCAGTAGACAGTCAAATTCAAAATTAAAAATTCGAAACAAAATAATAATTAAATCCTGAACCAGATTTAAAGTGGAAACCTTGCAAGTGTAGTTTCCACTCTGGTATAAGTATAATGACCAAAACAAATATTAAGCTCTATCTTTTATATCTTCTCAGGAGCTAAAGAAGATTATCGAAAACAACAGCGATATCCATCACGAAAAACGCAAAACGGAGCACCTGCGCATTTCAATTAATGAGCCGGTGCAGTTCAAACATGTGACTAACGGACTGGGAAAATATTATTTTATTCACCAGGCGCTTCCTGAGCTTAACCTTGAAGATGTTGATTTATCTACAGTATTTCTGGGGAAAAGGCTAGATCGGAAGAGCACACGTCTGAACTCCAGTCACCGCTCATTATC
>CAZIQW010000140.1:0-6369 GCA_964541585.1 uncultured Dehalococcoidales bacterium
CTTAGGATCATGTGCCGCAAGGCGTGAGGGTTCAAATCCCTCCTTCCCCACCAAAGAGGGCAATACCTAGAACTCCTCCGCAAGGAAGAGTCTTTTCAATAACGTTTCCATGGTACCAATGTTAAAAGTCGGATTAAAAATACTGATATTTCAACCCATATTGGCTCTGGAGAAATGCTTTACTAAGGCTTTCCTGTTTAGCCAAGAATGTACACATACCAAGACAAAAAACAGAATTGATATAACAATATGATGAGCGGAGTCATCCGGATGAACTAACTCCACGATACCCGTAATCATTGTCACCAGAAACAACACTACCATAATAATGCAAACAACTTTTCTCATCATGTGCCAACTTGCTGTTTATCAATCCGGTAAGCGATGATAGCTTGTTGCTGACATGTTGTTACACATTGGTGACATCCCTGGCATCTCTCGGCATTATCTATGCGGGCATGTTTATGAAAGGGCAGGTTAACCTTTCCAATTACGCCATTAGGACATGACTCGATGCACTCCCAGCATGCCTTGCATAACCGGGTGTTGATATAGATGTATTGCGTTTCGTTGTGTCTTTTGGTCGACATGTGAATTCTCATTTATCCTCTCGGCGGTCGAAGCCGTGCTGATGCATGCGTTGAGCTTCCTCCCGGTATATTCTTAACGCCAGATATTCTCTAAGGTCGCTGACTGTTCTTAGCATTTCCTTGAGAGGAACCGTTTCATGATTTGGTAAATGATGAAAGGTCTCATGCATAGACTTCATTTCTGTTCGTATTATCTCAATATATTGACGGTAATAATCAAAGTCATGTGGTTGAAAACCAAACTCCGTTAGCCTCTTGAATATTTGAGCGATGCGTATGTCAATATCATCATAGGCAGTTCCATTTTCGTTTACTACTGGTACGATGAATTCTCTGTCTTCCAATTCTTTGATACTTGAGTCAGCCAACCCGGAAGCGGTCAATAATTCGGCGAGAGATACACTATTTGGTTTAACTTCACCGGTTATTGGTTGAAATATCTCAATCATAAGGGATTTCATGTCGATAACATGGTCGGTTGCCTGACCCTCCCGCCTGGCTTGGACAATTTGTTTTATTACCGATAACGGCAGGAACCTTTTTGCCTGTAATTCCTTTATTAAGCGGATATCATCAATACAATCCCGACTATAATAAGCCATATTACGAGCGGTCTTGACCGACGGTAACAGCAAGCCTTCTCTTGTATAGTAATGGATTGTCGTGAGTGATACTCCAGCAGCTCTAGCGAGTTCACTTATTCGCATCAAACCCTGTTGAGCAATATCAATTTTTCCCATCTCAAAATACCTGTCATATATAGTATATAGTTATACTCTATACTATGTCAACAGTCCATAATCAAAATAAATATTACACAGAAGTTTACAAACTACATTTGTGGGGGCTCGAACTTTCGGACGCTATATACTGAGGGCGAAGGTAAAATTAAAGTTCTCGCCGGTACCACCCATTGATACCTCGGCTCCACCAAATAGCCTCAAATTGTTGCCTCTGTTTTTCACGCTCCAAGTTTCAGCTTCAGTTTCTGGTAATTTAATTACCTTTTTGTTATTGGGGTTGGGATAGTAATCTTTATTCAATAATCTTTTCTTAACGTGAGTTCTTTCACTGGGATGTTTGCCATTCTATGCGTATATTTCAGCATAATATTTGTGATTCTTACTTGGTTTGGAAAGAATGCCAAAGATTATTTTATTAATTGATATAGTAGCGTTATCGCTATCATTTCCCAAAGCTGTATGTGCTTTCACCCTTACCTAATAATTTAAATAATCCATCCTTTGTAACTCCGGATATTATTTCATTTTCTTTCAGATGATGGTCTCTGAAAGAAAGAATTCCATCCTGTCTTAATATTCGTTTTAGTTCTGCCAGAATACTACTCTTGTCAGCCAAACCATGGAAGATATCGTATAACAAGACAATGTCTACACTGGTGTCAGGTAGTCCAGTTTTGCAGTCGGACTGGATCGTCTCAACGTTTGTCAATTTCTTCTTGACAATGATTCCTTTCACGCTCTTAATTGCGAGTGGATGAATATCGAGAGCATAAATCTTACCCGATTTGCCCGCTAATTCAGCAATCGGTATAGTGTAGCTCCCCGGTCCGCAACCATAATCCAGTATGGTAAAACCTGGTTTAATATCAACCTCTTTTAGGATGCTCATGCGTGGGCGGAAGAAGTCTCGAAGTTTTATGATAAGAGACATGAGTTTGAAGTCAAGATTGCTCTGCACTTTATCCATAGAATTTTATCACCTTTTACCTGACTCAATAGCTGCCGAAATTGAATTCTGTATGTCTCCAAGAAAGTTGCCATAACACACTATCGAAGAATTATTTTCTTAATTAAGATAAATCATAAGCTAAGCTTAGATTAAAGACAATAGTTTTTTTAATAAATCGACCTATTTGTATTTTGTTACTTCAGGATTAAATGCCCTGAACCGACAATGAATCGTTTGTGGCTGCCTTTTTAGGTTATCCTTCCGGCTTTTACATCCTCAGCGATGCTGCAATGCCATTAGGCTCCTTACCCCTGGCTATTTCAAGCAGTATTTTAAGCGGATAGCTTTCCTAACATAAACGGGAATTGCCATTCCCTGGGGATTTTAGTAACGCCCCATACATTTGTTATACTGAATTGTAGATAGATATGAGTAAGATTATTGAGAAAATTCGGATAGATTCCCGCTCTGCAAAACCAATCTACCAGCAAATAGCAGAACAGCTCCAGCAGCTTATTGTTACGGAACAGATTAGGGCAGGAGAGCATTTACCCTCCATCCGTCATCTGGGAGCTCTGCTGGACATCAGTCCTAACACGGTAGCCAAGGCTTATCTGGAACTGGAGCAGAGACAGGTAGTTGTGGCGAAACGCGGAGGCGGCACAATTGTCACCTCAGGTATGGATGATCCGGCTATGCAGGCGATTCGAAAAAAGCATCTTCTTGATAATATCAATGAAGATATTATCAAGATGCTGAGCCAGGGTTACAGCCCTGAGGAAATGGAGGTGGCATACCTTACATCCTTGGAGCGGTGGCGTGAACAAAGACGAATTTTCAAAGAAATGCCGGGCGATACGTCTTCGACAGAACCGCGCAGTAAAATAATCCGTATCATTGGTAGTAATGACATAGCTTTGAATATGCTCGCCGCTATATTCAGGCAGCAGGTAAAAGATACGGAGATGAATCTCGCTGACGTAGGGAGTGTAGGAGGCTTGATCGCTCTCGGGGAAGGAAAAGCTGAGATAGCGGGTACTCATCTGCTGGATGAAGTAACGGGTGAATATAATCTGCCGTTCATCAAACGGATATTGCCGGGGCGCGAAATCGTGTTGGTTAACCTGGTTTACCGTATCCAGGGACTGATGTTCGCTGCCGGGAATCCCAGGCAAATAACGGGATTGACTGACTTAAGAAAGCCAGGTATTGTATTTGTTAATCGTCAGAAAGGTTCTGGCACCAGAGTGCTTTTAGATATGCATCTTAAACGCCTGGGAATCGCCGCCCATGAAATAATGGGTTATGATGTCGAATTGGATAATCACCTGGCTGTCGGCCTGACAATTACCCAGGGTAAGGCCGATATCGGGCTAGGGATAGAAGCCGCGGCCCGCAGTTGTGGCCTGGACTTCCTGCCTCTATTTCGAGAACGTTATGACCTGGCTATCCCGGCAGAAATCTATCGGGGTGAATTGCTTACCCCTCTGTTGAAGATAATAGTGAGCGATGAATTTAAGAGAATCGTCAACAAGGTAGATGGCTATGACACCTCGCAGACAGGAAAGACCACTTTCGTGTCTTAAAATAGCCGGGAGCAGGTTTCAAACAAACTGGCTGACTTTCTCTTACAACAGTTTTCCCTGATTAAGGATTATCCTCTTGACCCCCTTATAAAGAAGGTTGTATATTTGTAACAGTACAAGTGTACATTAAGGGGGTAAAAAATGGAGATAACTCGTCGGCAATTTCTCAAAGGGTCCGGTGCCGCTCTGGCTGGAGGGCTGGCATTATCAGCCCTGGGTATTGATGTCAAATCCGCGAGGGCACAGGTTAATAGCATTATCAGCCAGAATAAGTTGCATAACACCACTCAGACAACAACTATTTGCAGCTATTGTTCTGTCGGGTGCGGCTTGATTTGCAGCACCGATGCTAACGGAAATACTGTAAACATCGAGGGAGACCCTGATCACCCCATAAGCGAAGGGACGTTGTGCTCTAAGGGAGCCAATCTCATACAGACTACGGCCAAAAACGAGCATCGATTGAAAGATGTGCTCTACAGGGCTCCTTTTAGCGGAAAATGGGAGAAGAAAAGCTGGGAATGGGCCATTACCAGAATAGCCGAGAAGGTTAAATCTGTACGGGATGCCGATTTTATCACCACCAACAATGAGGGAAAAACAGTAAACCGTCTCGAGACTATTGCTCTCCACGGGAGCTCTAATGTAAATAATGAAGATTGCTTCATGGCAGTATCTGCGGCCAGAGCTCTGGGGTTGGTTTGTATCGACCATCAAGCGCGTGTTTGACATGGCCCGACTGTACCGGCTCTGTCAGAGTCGTTTGGGCGTGGCGCAATGACCAACCACTGGATTGACCTTCAACACAGCGATGTCTTCCTGATTCAGGGAAGCAACGCCGCGGAGCATCACCCCATATCTTTCAGATGGATAACGAAGGCCAAGGAACGTGGTGCTACTATCATCCATGTTGACCCCAGGTTTACCAGGACCTCATCCAAAGCGGATATTTATGTCCGTCTGAGGCCGGGGACCGACATTGCTTTTCTCGGCGGGATGATTAAATACATAATCGAGAACCATAAATATTTCAAAGACTATGTGGTGAACTATACCAACGCCTCTTACCTGGTTGGGGACGAGTTCAGCTTCAATAACGGTCTTTTCTCCGGGTACGATCCTGTCGAACGGAAGTACGATAAGTCCACCTGGACGTTCAAGAAGAACGCCGATGGCACTCCTCAACAGGACTTCACACTCCAGAATCCCCGGTGCGTCTTCCAGCTCCTCAAGAATCACTATTCCCGCTACGACCTGGACATGGTATCCAGTATTACCGGGACGCCCAAAGACGACCTGCTTAAAGTCTACGAGACCTATGCTTCTACGGGTGCCGGGGATAGAGCCGGTACCATCTTGTATGCCCTGGGGCAGACCCAGCATACGGTAGGAGTACAGAACATACGCTGTTTCGGTATTATCCAGCTGCTGCTGGGAAATATCGGCATCTGCGGCGGTGGGGTCAATGCTCTGAGAGGTGAACCTAACGTCCAGGGTTCCACGGATTTTGCGCTCTTATATCATTATTTACCGGGATATCTGGCAGTCCCTAAAGCCTCGCAGTCTACACTTGCTGAGTATCTTGCGGCCAATACTCCCACCACCAGTGTGGCCAAATCAGTCAACTGGTGGCAGCACTACCCTGAGTATATCGTAAGCCTCCTCAAGACCTGGTTCGGCGACAGTGCGGTGGCAGCCAATGATTTCAGTTACTCATGGCTGCCCAAGCTTGATGATACCCAGGATGTTTCTTCTCTGAATGTGATTGACAATATGTATAACGGAAAGGTGAAAGGCTTTATCACCTTTGGTACCGATCCTGCGGTGAGCATGCCCAACGTCAACAAACTGCGCCAGGCGATGAAGAACCTCGACTGGCTGGTGCATATGAACATCTTTGACAATGAGACGGCCTCGTTCTGGAAAGGGCCGGGCATGGACCCCGGTCAGATTAAGACTGAGGTCTTCCTGCTCCCCGCTGCCTCATCAACGGAAAAATCGGGAAGCCAGAGCAACAGCGGCCGCTGGATGCAGTGGCGCTACAAGGCGTCCAATCCCCCCGGCGATGCCATATCCGATGCTGATATCTTCTACCGGATACTGCTCAAGCTCAAAGAAATGTATCAGGCTCAGGGAGGAAAATTCCCGGAACCGATACTGAACATGCAGTGGGACTATGTAGATGCCGGCGGCTGGGTAGATCCTCTTAAAGCAGCAAAAGCCATCAACGGCTATTTCCTCGAGGACAAGACCATCGGAACAACAAACTTCAAGAAGGGCGAACTGGTACCGGGCTTTCCCAATCTCCAGTCTGACGGCTCGACATCGTGTGCTATGTGGATATTCTGCGGAGCTTTTACCAGGGATGGGACCAATCTCATGACTCGAAGGGGCAAAGAAGACCCCACCGGACTCGGGTTATTTCCAAACTGGTCCTTCTCCTGGCCGATGAATAGACGGATCATCTATAATCGTGCTTCTTGTGACCCTGACGGCAACCC
>CAZIQW010000141.1:0-6367 GCA_964541585.1 uncultured Dehalococcoidales bacterium
TGGGACATTGCATCGAAGTTCTCAAATCGGTGAAAAGTGCCTGGAAAGACGGTATTAATATCGGCAAAGATGAAATTGACTTTGCCAGATTGATGGACGAGAAGAAAAAAGTGGTCCAGGGTGTAGTAGCCGGTATGGAAGCCAGACTCCTGGCTTCAGGAGTACAGGTAGTCATCGGTGCAGCCAGATTGACATCACCGAACCAGGTAGAGATAATTTTTAACAACGGTACCCGAGAGATAGTCCGGGCAGCTAAAATCATCATTGCCACCGGTTCCCTGTCCAGAAGATATGATATACCCGGAGCTATCGGGCCGGGAGTTTTCACGGCTAAAGAACTACTGAATTTAACCGGGATTCCCAGGAGTCTGGCTATTATTGGTCGGGGTGTCACAGCCCTTGAGTTAGCCACTGTCTGGGCTAATCTGGGCAGCTCTGTCAGTTTAATAGCCAGAAGACCTCAAATTCTTCCCAGTGAAGATGAGGAGATATCCGAATATATACGGCATCTTCTGGAAGACGAAGGAGTTAAAATATACGCCGGGGCTGAAATCGAAAGTATCGATGACAGTGAAGAAGGAAAATCAATAACCTTTACCATGGACAATATTAGACAGAAGATAGAAGCCCGGTTCGCCGTGTTTGCCCTGGGACAGGTTCCCCTTATAGACGGCCTCGGCTTGGAAAACGCCGATATATCTACAGTGGAAAGAAGAATTGTTACCAGCGAAAGGCTTGAGACCGGTATCAGTGGAATCTATGCAGCTGGCGATGTTACCGGAGAAAAAATGCTGGCCAGCGTGGCTATGGTGCAGGGAAAGATAGCCGCCGAAAACGCGCTGGGCGGGGATTCAAAGATTGATTACAGCGTGGTGCCCCGGTTTATCCGTACGTTTCCGTCTATTGCTTCGGTTGGCATTACGGAAACAGTGGCTCAAGAAAAAGGAAGGGATATCAAAACCGGCAGTTTTTCCTTTGAACACAGTGTCGATGCCAATATTATGAAAGAATCTCACGGATTCGTAAAACTGATAGCCGACTCTGGTTCGGGTGAAATTCTGGGCGCCCATATCATAGGGCCCCGGGCCTCCGAATTAATACATGAAGTAGCAGCTGTAATGCAGGGGAGAGGAACTATCCGGGACATCATAGAATCTATCCACAGCCATCCTTCATTGAACGAGACTATCCAGCGGGCAGCCCAGACTCTTTATGCGCGGGGGTTTTCCAAATAAGCTTATCCTGATATTTTCCCCCTTTCCTGGGACAATCTTAGAGAATCCATCTGCGCTTATTATTACAAAGCTATGACATTGACTTTAATTGACAAATTCGGGACGGAGTGCTACATTATTTATGAGCATATGCTCATAAATAATTCCAAATATGTCCAGTGCAGGGAGTAGAAATGCCCATTTATGAATATAAATGCCGGGAATGCGAAAGGGTATCCGAATTCCGGATTACATCCCAGTCACAGGTTGATTCGTTAACCTGCCAAAGTTGCGGCAGTCAAAACCTGGAAAAATTGATGTCCGTCCCCAGCATCACCACCCGAAGAAGCGCCTCCTCAGGACAAACCTGCTGCGGCAGAGATGAGCGCTGCTCGGATGCAGGCCACTGTTGCGGTCATTGAGTCACGGAAGCAAGAACCGATGGAACCGATAAATCTTACACCCAGATACTCTACTAACGAGATACCGGGCAGGTGTATTAAATGCCTTGCCGAGGAAAAGCTGTTCAACTGTATGCGAGAGTTGTTAAAGGAAGAAGAAGATTCCAGCGACCTCCAGCAAAAATATAAAATCATATATAATTTCCTTGAATCCTCCGATTTGCAGAAATTGTGCAATGAGACCGAAAAATACCTGGCCGAAGGCAAAGAGGTCAATTTAAGAATATATCTCGAAGCTGGTCAACTTAAATACGAGCTTCAGGTAAACGAGGCGTAATCCCCCTTAAGTTTAATATACCCGCCCATAATGCCGGGTAACCTGATATTGACAGACAAAAATTGTTATGTTAGCATGAGGCAGACTCCAGAGCTGTCTTACCTAATGAGAAATCGATGGTGAACAGCCGGTAGATGAATAATCTCGACGGCATTGCTGGAAACGGCAATGTTTCCCGGATTGGAAAAGGAGATAAAATGATTATTGACCATTTTATAATAGCGTCCTGTTTTCAAGGACGCTATTATTTTTTTGCTTTCCTTACAGGACCGATTCCTCTCCATTCTACCGGCGTTTAGAGGACAAAATGATGATCACTTGCCGGAAACGGATTATTCTGCGAAAAATGGATAATATTTTCTAATGCAACATGTTATAACCCAGGAGTGAATAAATGAAAAGGCGGAGCATTCTTTTACTGGTATTTTTACTATGCATGGTTCTGGTAATCAGTATAACCGGTTGCAGCCAGGCTGAGTCATCTGCAAATACTCAGGAACTGCTGATTTTCGCGGCTGCCGGAACCAGGCCGCCGCTTGATGAGGCTGCCAATATCTTTGAGCAAAAATACGGGACAAGGGTTCTGGTTAATTACGGGGGAGGGGGTGAAGTTCTCTCCAATATGGTTATCTCCAAAACAGGGGATATTTACATTGCACCCGAGCAAAGATTTATGGACAGCGCCCGGAAACAGGAAGCTATCAAGAATGATGCCGCAATTCGCAGCATTGCTTTCATGATACCTGTAATCGGGGTGAAAAAAGGTAATCCGCAAAATATTCAGACACTGGATGATATGTCCAGGCCGGGCATCAAGATAATCATGGGCAATCCGGAAACCATGATGCTGGGATATCTGACACCCGAGATACTGCAAAAAGCCGGGGTGCATGACACGGTAGAACCCAACGTTGTCACCCGCGTCCCGCAGGTGGCGGCAATGGTTACAGCCCTGATGATGAACCAGGCAGATGCGGGCGTTATCTGGCATAGCTTTGGAACCACATCCGCGATGGATATTGATATCATCTGGATTCCACAGGAATATGTAACCGGTATTGGAGAAATACAGGCTGCAGTCTCAGCATACAGTCAGAGAACAGAAATCGCTGAGAAGTTTATTGATTTTCTTACCTCCGATGAGGGCAATGAAATATTCCAGAAGAATGGCTATATTACCGACCGGGAAGAGGCCGACAAATACTGGATGGGAAATTAGTCCAAAATAAAATATAGAATGCCGGAATTGTATTTTTCACCGGATATATTATTCAAATACTCAAGGGAAGGAGACTATTAAGATGGAAATATTTGATGAGTTAAGAAAGCATTTTCTAAACCTGATAAAAGAAAATCACCTTGAATCGGAGGATGTTATTATTCGTGCCAAGCCACTGACTTCTGAAGAGGCCATTGGAAATCCGGAGGATAAGGACTATCCTCTGATTACCGGCCGTGAGAGGATGATGCAGGCCGAATTCAGGAATGCCTTCGGGCAGGCTTACACGGATATGTACGGCAACTATACCGGAAACCTTATCGATATTGCCAGTATGGAATTAAAAAACAACTTCCGCCGGGCAATATTCGTTTCCAGCCTGAACGCCGTAATGCGCCACCTGGGCTTACTGGAAAAAACCATTCACTGCAAAGACAATGAACCCAGAGAATGCGGAGCACAACTGGTGGATTACATTGGAACAAAATACGGGAATCCCAAAATTGCGATGGTAGGTTTCCAGCCACGGCTGGTCGAGTCCTTAACTAAAAAATACGAGCTGAAGGTAACCGATATGGACCACGACAACATAGACAAAGAAAAATACGGTCTGATTATCCAGAGTCCGCAGAAAACCCGGGAACACCTGGAGTGGTGCGATATCGTTGTGTCCACCGGAAGTACCCTAATCAATAACACAATTACAGATTTTCTGGTTGGAAAACCGGCAATTTTTTACGGCATTACCATAGCTGGCGCCGCCAGATATCTTAACCTGGAGGACTTTTGCTACTGCGGGAAATAGAATAAAACGATTACTTAAATCACCATTGACAAGGGAATTCCAAAGAATTAAAGTTCTCTTATTCCTCTTCTCCTGTTCCCGAAAAGTCAATATCGTTGATGAGGGAGAACATCATGATGAAGCCCCGGACGATAAAAGATAGTATCTGCTATATGTGTACCGCAGCCTGTCCGGTAAAAGTACATATCAATGAAGGCAAGGCAGTTAAGGTTGACTGGGGAATTCCGGGTCAGGCAACGGCCTGCCCCAGATGGAAAGCCCAGCTCGATTTTATTTATCATCCGGAAAGGATAAAATACCCCTTAAAACGGACTGGAGAACGAGGTTCCGGAGAATATAAGCCAATTTCCTGGGATGAAGCTCTGGACACCATTGCTGCCAACCTGCTGAAGGTCAGGGACAAATACGGGCCTGAATCGGTGGCTTTCTGGGTGGCCTATACCAAAGATCCCCGCCCCTATTTTCACCGTCTGACTCACGCTTTCGGCTCGCCGAATTATTGTACCGAGAGCAGCAGTTGTTTCACAGCCACCAGGACGGCTGCTGATTTAACCTATGGCTCCAATTTTCAACAATTCAATTTCTCCGGCAATACGGCTAATCCGGCCACCAGATGCAGGCTTATCTGGGGTAATACCGTGCAAAATTCGACGCCATTGCAATGGGCTCCTCTGCTTGAAGCCAGAAGGAAAGGCCTCAAGCTCATTGTCATCGACCCATGCCTTACCCGGATAGCTTCCATAGCTGATATTCATCTGCAGCTGAGACCGGGAACAGACGGCGCTCTGGCCCTGGGGATGATAAATGTCATCGTCAATGGGAATCTATATGACAAAGAATTTGTCGACAACTGGACAGTGGGGTTCGAAGGATTGAAACAAATGGTAAAGGAGTATCCCCCGGAACGGGTGGAGAAGATTACCCGGGTACCTGCTGACCGGATCCGGGAAGCGGCTCTTTTGTACGCTACCTCGAAACCGGCCCAGATGACTTTAAGCGGCAATAGCACCACCCATCATACCAACGGGGTGCAGAACCACCGGGCGATAATCCTGCTTCCGGCTCTTACCGGAAATTTCGATATTACCGGCGGTAACAAGTGCATTCCACCCGGTACACAGAAAAAGGATATTTCGCTCCATGAGCAGATAGAAAATATGCCCCCGGGGGTGGGCTCGAAGCGGTTCCCGATATGGGTTAACTGTATTAAAGAGATGCAGTCTAATGCTCTGATAGACCAGATAGAAAGCAGCGAGCCTTATCCCATCAGGGCGCTTTTCTCGGCAGGTCTTAACGTCCAGTTCTTTGCCAATTCCCGCCGGATGGTAAATGTTACACGGAAACTGGATTTCATCGCGGTCACGGAATATTTCGAAACGCCCGGTACCCGGTTGGCAGATATCGTACTGCCCATCGCCTCATGGATGGAGCGTCCGATTCTGATAGTCGATCCCGGGACAATCAAACTAATCCAACCTGCCATTGAGCCAGTGGGAGAAAGCCGCACAGAATGGGACATATACTCGGACCTGGCTGGGCGGCTGGGCTTCGGGGAGAAACTCTGGGACGGCGATTTTGAGAAATATGTAGATTATACGCTGGAACCGTTTGGAATTAAACATGCTGACTTGCTCCGGCATCCTGAGGGTATCAGTCTTCCCGTATCACCAAGACCGGACAAATATTACGAAAAGACCGGATTTCAGACCCCTTCGGGTAAGGTCGAAATCGCTTCATCTGTCCTGGCAGCGCATGGACTGGAACCGCTGCCGGTATATAAAGAACCGGCAGAAAGTCCGGTCAGCCGACCATACCTGGCGAAACAATACCCGCTAATAATGACTTCCGGCGCCAGGGTACTGGCCTACACCCATTCACAGTTTCGCAATATCCCCAGACTTAAAAGGCTGGTGCCGGAACCACTGATAGAAATCAATCCTGCCGATGCCTCCCCTCGCAGCATCCAATCTGGAGATGAGGTAATTATCAGCACCCCCAGGGATAGCATAAAGATGAAAGCTAAAGTAACCATCAAAATACCGGCCGGAGTAGTCTCCATGCCGCATCACTGGCCCGGTAAGGCTAACGTCAATGCGCTGGTGGACGATAAAAACCTGGACCCCATTTCCGGCTTCCCGGCTTTCAAATCACAGTTATGTCAGGTGAAAAAGGCCCGGACAACGGAACCGCCGCTGCCGTGAGCGGTAGAGGTGGCTTTAGCCGCCCACTCTCTGGCCAGGGCTTTAATTATCCTTGAGCGTATCCTGCATCTACCTTACGCCCACTTCAATATCCCGGGTATTCCTTCTTCCCAACCCAAGACATACTCTCCTATACCTGACCTTGCGACACAATATCAGACAAGACCCAAAACTATGGACTTAAACAAGA
>CAZIQW010000142.1:0-6300 GCA_964541585.1 uncultured Dehalococcoidales bacterium
TAAGTGGATGATGCCACTTCTTTCTTCTTAATTCAACTTGGACGCCCTACTAGTATCAAGTATCCCGGTAAGAAGCTTAATTAAAACATGAGGCTAGCCCCGTTCATCCATCTGGTATACTTCCAGATATTTCAAGTGTTTAAGCATTCTGGCCTCCGCTTCTTCCGTATCACCGGACTTCAGGGAATCGTATATTTCATGATGTTCCTGGACTACCTTGGAACAAAAATCAATATCCAGTTTTAAGGCGCTTTTCTTGAAATCAGATATAAAATCCAGAATGTAATCTATGGTAAGTACAAGGACCGGGTTATGCGTCGCCCGGGCTATCAGCCGGTGAAAATCCACGTTTTTCTCTCCGATAGCATGATAATCCTTCAACTGAATCGTACCGGCTGCTTTTTCCAGTTTGTTTTCACAGAAGCTCAGATTCTCTTCTATCTCCCTGAGCTCCTCGGGAGTTATCTGCTGTGATACAACCCTAATAATAGGCGGTTCTATGGTTAGTCGTACCTGAGCCAGATGGTTGGCGGAAAATTCCCTTCTTCTTAAATAGTTATGTAATGTTGTAATTACAGAATCGCTATTAATTTCGGTAACGTATATTCCGCCGCCTTTTCCTCTCCTTTTTTCAATCAGACCGGCAACCTCCAGACCTCTTAGAGCTTCCCGTATAGTCACGATACTGACATCAAACTGCTCCGACAACTCTTTTTCGGTGGGCAGCTTGTCTCCGGGTTTTATCGTCCCTTTCAAAATCATGCTGGAGATGCGGTTCTCAATTATATCGGTTGCACGCCTGACTTTCAATGAATCAAATTCTATCCTTTTCACAATTATCTGATCTCCTCAAGTTAAGAAAGCTCTAAGCTTTTAAAAGTTATAATTTCAACCATACATAATATACCATACCATATTTCGGAAAGGAATACACCTAATATTATATAACTTGACATTAGGTTTTATGACCTATATAATAATCATCTGAATAAGACATCCCTTCAACAGATTGTACATTCAAAATAACCTCTTGATTTTAAATTATGTAATCAGAACAGGAGATAATACGGTTGAATTCCGTCGTAAACCGGAAATAGTGTATCAATAATTAGTTGTTTCGTTATTGCGAGGAGTATTACCTCTCAAACATTACCCGTCATCAAGCCTGAGCCAGATAAACTTCAGATATCGCAATAACAGCTAGAAGGTCTATAGATAACCTGATAATAAGTAAAAAGAGGGCTGTATGATTGAGACTAAAGATGCTTTGATTCAATTATTTGGTAAGGAAAACCTGCAAGACGACCCCCAGACTCTGGAAACCTACGCTAAGGATGAAAGCTTCGCCTTTCCCCTTAAACCCTGGTTTGTGGTCAAACCCCATAACGTCTCCCAGGTCCAATCCCTGGTCAACTGGGCCAACCAGACCCGAACCCCTTTAGTTCCCGTTAGCTCCGGGCCGCCTCACTTTAGAGGGGATACCGTCCCGTCCTCCCCGGGCGCTGTCATGGTGGACTTGAGCGGTATGCAGAATATCATCCATGTCGACCCCCGTAACCGCATGGTGATTGTGGAACCCGGCATCACTTACACCTCCCTCCAGCCGGAACTGGCTAAGTCCGGACTCAAACTCTCCTCCCCCTTATGTCCCAGAGCTAATAAGTCAGTCGTTGCTTCCCTGCTCGAAAGGGAACCCGTTGTCATCCCACGTTACCAGTGGAATATGCTTGACCCCTTGAGATGTCTGGAAGTGGTCTGGGGTGACGGCCAGAAGATGACTACCGGCGAGGCCGGAGGCATCGGTACTCTGGAGGAAGAATGGGCTAAAAAGTTCGCTCAGGTTACTCCCTCGGGCCCCGGTCAGGCCGATTTCTATAAACTGACTTCCGCCGCTCAGGGTTCTATGGGCATCGTTACCTGGGCTTCTTTGAAATGTGAACTGCTGCCCCAAATCCATAAACTCTTCTTTGTCCCCTCCCGCAAGCTGGATGATTTGATCAACGTGGCTTACTCCATCTTGAGAATCCGCTTCGGTGATGAACTTTTAATTTTGAATAACTGGAACCTGGCTTCTCTCCTCGAACGGGAACCCAACCAGATCCGCAACCTGGCGGCACAGCTGCCCCCCTGGACTTTGCTGGTCGGTATTGCCGGTAGAGACAGATTGCCCGAGGAAAGAGTGGCCTACCAGGAGAAAGACCTCTCCGAACTGGCCCAGCGTTACGGCCTGGAACTCCTGCCGGCTGTCCCCGGGGCCAGCGGCGTCGATACCCTGAAAGCTGTCTTAAATCCCTCCTCTTCCCCTTACTGGAAAATGGCTTACAAGGGGGCCTGCCAGGATATCTTCTTCCTGAATACACTGGAGCATGCACCCGATTTCGTTAAAGCTATGTATACCTCGGCTGAATCCTTTAGCTATCCTACCTCCGAAATCGGGGTTTACATCCAGCCGGTCCATCAGGGGGCCAGCTGCCATATCGAGTTTAACTTGCCCTTCAACCGCAATGATTCAAGGGAAACCAGCCGGATGCAGAATCTTTATGCCGGAGCCAGTGAGGAACTCTTAAAACAGGGGGCTTACTTCTCCCGGCCTTACGGTATGTGGGCCAGGCTGGCTTATAACCGGGATGCCCAGACTACTGCCGTCTTAAAGAAAATTAAGGGAATCTTTGACCCTAATAATGTCATGAATCCCGGTAAACTGTGCTTCTAAGCTAATAGAACGAAGGAGGATATACTTTCATGTCTTTGGAAGAACATATTATTGAGGCCGAGCGATGCGCCCAGTGCTCATACTGCAAATGGATTCCTTTCGACCAGATGAAGAGCTGGAGATTTGCCAATGGCTGTCCCAGTATTGCCTATAATAATTTCAACAGTTATTCGTCCCGGGGCAGATATATGGTCGCCCAGTCTTTGATGAAAGGACAAAGTGATTATACCGATAAGGTATTGGATATAGTTTATAAATGCCTGACCTGCGGCAGCTGTGATGTTTCCTGTAAAGTCTGCCGTTACAATATGGAACCCCTGGAAATGATTCACGATTTAAGGTTCAAGCTGGTAGAAGACGGCCAGCTGCTGCCCCAGCATATGTTGTACATTGATAACCTGCGCAAAGAAGACAACATGCTGCTGAAACCCAAAGCGGAGCGGGGCAAGTGGGCCGAGGGACTGGATGTGAAACAGATTACCAGCCAGCCCGCCGAGGTCCTCTTCCATGCCGGATGCCGCTTCAGCTATGACGAAGAACTCTGGCCGAAAGCTCGTACCGCCGTATCTCTGCTGAAAGAGGCCGGCGTCGATGTCGGCATCATGGGAATGGACGAGTCCTGCTGTACCGGCAGGGTCTTTAACATGGGTTATAAGGGTGAATTTACCAAATTCGCCGAAAGCAATATGGAAGCCTGGAAGGCAGCCGGGGTGAAGACCATCGTGACCTCCTGTGCCGATTGTTACCATGCCTTTAAGCGGCTTTATCCTACCGTCGGCTCCCAGTATCAGGTCTTCCATACCGTAGAATACCTGGACAAGCTTATCCAGGAAGGAAAAATCAAGTTCACCAAAAAGCTCCCCCTCAAGATTACCTACCATGACCCCTGTCACCTGGGCCGCCAGGGTGAGCCTTACGTCCCCTGGGAAGGCAAGGAAAAGAAAATCAGAAATCAAATCGTAGTCTATGAGCCGCGAAGGCCTCGCTATAATGGAGCCTGGGGTATCTATGACGCCCCCCGGAACATACTGAAAGCCATTCCGGGGATAGAGCTTACCGAAATGGAAAGAATCCGCGAGTACGCCTGGTGCTGTGGAGCTGGGGGAGGCGTCAGAGAAGCCTATCCTGAGTTCTCCAACTGGACGGCGACCGAGAGGATTGAAGAGGCCAAGGCTACCGGAGCGGAAGCCATAGTCAGCGCCTGCGGCTGGTGTGAAAGAAATTTCCTGGATGCCATCAGCGGCAACGGAGAGAAGATGCAGGTCTTCGATATTGCCGAGTTGGTCCGGCAGGCTATGGGGAAAGATTTATAAACTCTGGCATTCTTAATCAGCAAATAGAAATACGAAGAGTTAGGAGTTGAGATATGGCATTATTAAAAGAAGCTTACAGGGCTCTGGAGGACATCGTCGGAACAGACAATATTTCCGACGACCCTGCCCTGCTGGATTCATACCGGTACCCTCAGAATGCAACCTCTGTGCACCTGGGGCCTTTTTACAATACCTATACACCCCGGCCCGGAGCAGTATTGCTCCCGGCCAGCACGGAAGAGGTCCAGGCCATTGTTAAAACGTGTAATAAATATAAGATAAAGTTTAAAGCCTCCAGCACCTTCTGGGGAGGCATGGGTTATAATTCTCACGAAGATGCCGTCCAGCTGGACATGCGGAGAATGAACCACATCCTGGAGATTGATGAAAAGAACCAGTTTGCGGTCATTGAACCCTTTGTTATCGGTGCCACCCTCCAGGCCGAAGCCATGAAGGTCGGCCTGAATACCCACATCATCGGGGCTGGTGCCAGCTGTTCGCCCCTGGCCAGTGCTACATCCTTTACCGGGCCGGGGCCGGATACCATGTTCATGGGTTACGGTAGTGAGAATATGCTGGGAGTAGAGTGGGTGATGCCGAATGGAGAACTTCTGCGTACCGGTTCCCTGGGCTCCGGGCTGGGCTGGTTCTGCGGCGAAGGCCCCGGACCCAGTGTCAGGTCCATAATCAGAGGAGGAATCGGCGCCAGAGGAGCTATGGGGGTTTTTACCAAAATAGCTCTTAAGCTCTTCCCCTGGCCGGGACCGACGAAACTCCCGGTTGAAGGCATAATACCCGCCTACAGGACTACGCTTCCCGACAACATTACCATTCACTCATTGGCCTTCCCCTCCTGGCAGGCCTGGGCTAGTTGCTGCCGGGCTATCTGGAATGCCGGTATCGGCTATATTGCGCACCGCCAGTATAATATGTTCGGCCGGGACTTGAAATTGGCTATGATTAAGATACTAACCGACCCGACGAAAACACTTTCCGACATTGAGGAATTATTAAAAGACCCGGAACTCAAGAGGATGTCGGAAGAAGTGAAATACGATTTTGAAATGGTGCTGGCCGGGATGACTCCCCGGGACATCGAATGGCAGGAAAAGGCCCTGGACCAGATTCTTGAGGAGACCGGAGGCTGGAAGAGCCAGATGATGGAAGAGACTGATACCAGGAACTGGTCTCTGCTGTTTATGCTGAGACTGGGTCATAAGGCCCTTAACCTGGTTTTTGGGGGCGGGTACGATGGTTCCTTCTGCCAGTTTGGTCCTCCGGACATGGTCGCCGGATACTATGATGATGTAGCTGTGTTTAAGAGCGAATGGGAAAAGAAAGGCGCTATGGTAGATGCCGGAGGCGACTGCGGGATGGGAGGTCTGGGTGGTATCGGTGGCGGCGGTGGTACCGGTATGGAGAATTTCGTTCATTTTGACCCGCACAGCCAAGAATCCACCGAAGGCGTATATGAATATTTTGACGCTTCCGCCAAATTCGCTGCAGATAGAGGGCTACCGCCTGGAATCGAAAGATTGAACACTCTCTGCAGATGGTCTGACGGAAAAGAAACCCCCAAAGAAATCAGGGAAAAAGCCCTCGGTTCCACCAGGCAGCCGGCTGTCTTCCACTATCAGCGTAAGATACGGGAAATTTTTAATCCTAATGATTTGGGAGATGCCTACTACTTTACATTAGACGATAAATAAAGTTAAATAATAATAACTCAATAGAAGAAAGGGATTAATTCAAGAGTCAAAAGTTAAAGGTCACAATTTAAAGTTCAAATCGATATAGTCTGAAGCTGGAAGCCTGGAGCTCATAACTTCCAGCTTCTAGCTTCGAAATTCCAGCTAATTGAATACTTTTGCCTTTTGCCTTTTGAATTTTAACTTTTGTTTTGTATTCACCATTCAGGAGGTTTTAAGACTATGAAAGTTTTAGTTTGTGTCAAGGTAGTCATGGATCCGGAGGCGCCGGCTTCTTTGTTCAAAGTGGATATGGAAGCCAAAAAGGTAATTCCCCCCAAGGGCACCCCTCCGGTACTCAATCCATTCGATGAGAACGCACTGGAAGCTGCATTAAAGGTTAAAGACAGCACAGGCGCTTCCATAACCATTGTAAGCCTGGGTAAAAATATCCCCAAACCGGTAATCAAAAAAGCTCTGGCTACCGGAGCTGATAACCTGGTTCTCCTGGAGGATGACGCTTTTGAAGACCTGGATAGCTATTCCACTGCCAGCACCCTGGTAAATGCCATCCGCAAAATTGAGA
>CAZIQW010000143.1:0-6236 GCA_964541585.1 uncultured Dehalococcoidales bacterium
TATGCCGTCATTAATTTCTACTGTATCCGACAGATACAGCGTCTCGATGTATTCAACCGCCCCACCGCCGTTCTCATCTTCCGCCGCCACCGGTACTGCCATGGGAATGGTCAGTGCCGCCAGCAGCATCAGTGCCAGCAGGGTTAAAAATACTTTCTTCATTTCTTGTCTCCCTTATCAAATTTTCACTTATGGTTAAATATTCCGGATTAAAGCGCTATTTCTTTTAACTGAAAGCTGTCACCTCCTTTAAAAAATATTCTATATTCTGAACTCTCCGGATTAATAAAATAAAAAACCGACCTTTTCACCCTCATCAAACTCCTCCCCCTGAGGGAGAAGCAAGAATGAGCAAGGCCGGTTTCACCATTGGCTCCCTGCCGCCCAGGTGACCAACTTACAGGCGGCAGATCATGGCTTCCATTTCTATTCAGTTAAATTATTTTACCCGTGGGCTGGATTAATCGCTGCCGGCAGCGGAAACGGGTTACGCCTCCGGTTTGCGGCACGGCGCCATTGTTGCCGATTTAATCTTTACTCCTTAAAGTATGCTTGCTGTATATCATAACGAAAAAACCGCTAATTTGTCAGGACTAAAGTACTGAATTCAGTCAAATGATTCTAATACTCTACCCGGTCTTTAATAAGCCGGTAAGCTTGACATTAAGTTAACCTCATTTTATATATTTAATTGATTAGCAGCATATCCGTAAGGTTACGTAGTTTTGTTTTCTGCGATGCGTACTTTCGCTGATTACTGGATAATTCAAAAAAACCGGCCTCTTCATCCTCACCCCCGAGGTTAAAGTCAGGGGCAGGACTAACTCTCGCCTGTTACGGGTGAGGGTTAGACAAGGATAGGCCGGTTTCACCATTAGCTCCCCATCATCCAGGTGACCACGTTACGGATGATGGTTCTTTGCTTTCCTGAAAAATTGTTAAGGGACTGTTCAGATAACGGCTTTTAACCGTGCTGTAAAGGGAATCCATCTTATTAAAATGACGGTATTCACACATAGTATATAATCATTTCTTACCGGTTTAATCAGCAATTCGCGCATATCCGGTAAGCTGATTAGCCTGTTATTCCGGAGTATAGAATGAAAAGTCCCGGTAAACTGCTGGTATTACGCTTGTGGGTCAGAATTTTATCGTATACTCGATACACAGTTTTGTCAACGGTGATAAGTATACCTGAATACACCCGAATGCATTCTTGATGCGAAATAGGGCCGAAAAACGGAAAGGTTGGGATGCCGTGAGGGACTGTCGCCTGTGGAGAGATAAATAAAATAACAACCGGAGGGATGCTGATGAAGGCTTCTAAGCGGTGGTTACAAAACCCACTATAATCAATACAACAGCAATCAGAGCGATGACGGAAACCCACAACATGGGATTTCGCCAGGATAGAAAATGTCTGTGCATCTGTTTTTCCTCCGGCTGTCTGCCCGGGCATTCAGTCTCAGCGATTATATGCCGTATCTCCGGACTGAAACCGGGGACAACCATTAACCCATTATATATACATAAACCAGATATTTAGTCAACGTGTGAAATACTTTTAGAGCAGGTCTCAAGCTATCATTCCCTCATCGTCTGGCTGTTCTCCGTGTTTTTATACGGATTGAATTTTTTGAGGAATTCCTGGACATCGCTCATTTTAAAGCGCCGGTCCCCCCTCAGGTTAATCCGGTAAGATTCGATATAACCTTCCTCGCTCCAGCGCCGCAGGGTGTTGGGGTGAATATGCAGCATCCTGGATACCTCCGTGATGGTAAGCAGGTTGCGGTCTTCGGGGTTTAACATCTATATTTTACCTCTGACTATCGTATTTCTCTACAACTCATTTGTATTCACTTCAGCCTAATTCACTTATCTTCCCATTTCAATCACCTGAAAGTACCGGTTGCTGTCCGCCGAAAGTCACGTGTGAAAACAAAAGTGGTTGAAAGAATTAAGAAAAGTGAAACGGAATGAAGTTCGATGTATTTAGAAGAAGTCCGCAATGCAGCCTGAATTAACATAATGTCATCTAATAATCAGCTGTAGTGTTCCACATGGTCCCTGTTTTGTAAGGGATTTTTCATTTGACGGCGACTAATATAATGGAACAGGCATAAATACCTGATACGATAGTACCGGTTCATTAACATAAAAATAGATTACACAGCAATATTAGACACAAGCTGAAACGCGTGCGATGAACTGCCGCCTGTGAAGGGAGAGAACCAGGACGAGGGTGAATATGCCGGTATTTGTTAGCTGTAACAGGATAGAGAACAGCAGAACGAAAACCAAATGAGGATAACGGAGAAAACATGTTAGAAGGTATATGTATCGGATGCGGAGCCCGCTATCTGGGCTGGGCGCTAAAATTGCCCCGCAACCAGATGTGCGAATACTGCGGCGCACCTCTGGAAATTACGGACGAAACGGGTAATTCTTTTTCCGGTTATTCGCCCTTTACTGCTCCGGAGTATAAAATTCAGGCGAGCTGTTACGAGCGTTCTCCGGAAAACCAGCGGGGAGAATAGAGCATGGTCTATGAAGCAGATTACCGGGAGTAAATTAAGAATTGAAAGTGGTTATCAGCCGGGCGGCATTACCATGCCGAAGGAGATCAGTGTCAGCGCGACTATTGTCATTATGGATATCCACACCGGCGGCCGGAAAAGGAAAAAGCGGGGATTCGTCACGGACTCTTCGGATGGTTTAGCCAGCACGTTGTAAAGGACCCTTTCCCGGACTGCCGGGGAAACCCTGACCGGACGGCGGACGCTTTTCAGAATTGCGCTCAGTTGAATTTCATCGTTAATATCAGGCATTGTTCCGGTTTACTCCTATAAACATTGTCTTATCTATTAGTCGTAATTTATCCTGGTTATCCCTCACGATTATCTTTGAGGTTTTCCCGAAAGGCTTTTCTGGCCCGGGTCAGCAATCCTTCGATCGATTTCGGCGAGCGTTTCATTATCTGGCTGATTTCCGCTACCGGCATCTCCTCAACGTATTTGAGTATCAGTGTCTGTCGATAGTCGGGCGGTAAGTTAAGCAGTGCCTGTTCAATAATTAGCTTGTCTTCGGCGGATTCAACAAAGTTCACGATTGAGGTGCTGTCCTCGATAAGTTCCGGCCTCTCTGAAGCCATATTATCCCGTGGAGCGTTTCTGGCATCCCGTTTCATGCGGCGGTAATAATCGGCTATTTTGTGATGGGCAATCCCTACCAGCCAGGTGTAAATCTGGCTCTTACCGTTAAATTTTTTGGCTGATTTCATTGCCCCGATAAAGGTTTCCTGCACGATATCTTCAGCTACCGAATGGTCATTGCCTACCTCGTGGAAGACGAAGTTAAAAAGACGGTCGAAATAAGCGTGGAAGATTTCCTTCATGGTCTGTCTGTCGCCGTTACGTAATCTGGCAATGAATTCGGATTCTAAATCTGATTTCAAAGAAACTGCTGGCATCATTTCAGTTTCAGACAACTCGTGTAACTGGCTTTCCATATATTTATTACTACTCCGGCCTGCGGTGTATTTTTTAACCTTTTTATTATATCATGCTTGAACATTTCATGATAGAGTAATCGTGTGTCCATAAATATAACCACTGCTTCAGGGTTTGTCAATTCCCTTGAGCCGTCGCATTTTTTGTCCGAATTAATATCGGAAATGGCTGCCTGGGCTTTTACGGAAGCTGATTAGACATCGTGAGGGATTTTATCCGCGGGAAACGACTAATCAATAGGAGCAGGAAATCCGACTAAAGTACCCGGTACTAACAGGACTAAAGAGTAACGGTAAAGTGGTTTCTGCAAGGTCCTTAAAATCTTTTCTTTTGAACGGGGCGAAGAGCTATCATCTGTAAATGGTCACTTGGATGATAGGGAGCCAGCAGTGAAACCGACGTTTTCACCTGACCTTGTTTCTGAGTAGAAAGGGTCAGGGTTTATCCCGAAATTAAAACGGGATGAGCATGAAAAGGTCGGTTTTTGTTTTTTAAAAATCTAATGTAACGCGTGCGATGAACTGCCGTCCGTATCTGGTCACCTGGATGGCAGGGAGCCAATGGTGAAACCGGCATGAGTACCTTTACTCCAGTTTTCTCTCCGGGTGAGAGAAGTTCGGAGTCGGGGTGGGTATGCCGGTTTTTTTATTGTTTACTCAAACAATGGCCTTTCAACCTGTAGCTTTATATGACTTTCGTGACAAAGGGAGAACAAAATGAGAAGGAATTTACTACCCAGAATCTTGAGCGTGTTCCTGGCATTAGCCATGCTGGCTGTGTCCATAACGCCGGTTGTCGCCGAAACGTCCCTGATGCCCGACGAGTTTGCTCTGGTGTTATCTGCGGACAAAACAGATGCCTGGGCCGGGGAGAACTCGACCGGTACGGAAGATGAGGGTTTTCCTTCCGAAGACGAAAAGAATTTGCTGATGGCTGCCGGAATGAGCCCGATGCTGTTCGAGGAAATGACGACCAGTTCGTTTGATCATCACAATATCCAGTTCGAAACCAGATACCTGCCGGCTGGCACTTCGGTCAGCGTCAGTTATACCCATATCAATCCTGCCGAACTTCCAGGCAGCGGAACGGAAACTTTTTACAGTCCAGGCCCTAGCGACACAGTGGGTACCACGCCGTGCACTGCCTTTAATTTTACTTTCCCGGCTGCGATTACCGTCGATGATATAACCTATGAGTTGACCCGCACCGACCCGGCCAGCCCGTATACCACCGGCGGTTCAGGAGAGACGACTACGATTACCGGTTATTACGGTGAGGCAACTCCTGCGGTGCCGACGGTTACCACCCAGCCCCAGGACCTGACCGTGACCTACGGCGAAGATGCCGTTTTTACCGCGGCAGCCAGCGGGACGGCCACTATCTATGTTCAGTGGGAAATCAGTACTGATGACGGTGATAGCTGGACCGAAATGTCTGGTGAGGAAGATACCACCCTGACCACCAACCTGCCGCCGGTAGCTTACAGCGGCTATCAATACCGGGCGGTGTTCACTAACAGTGTAGGCTCCGATACCAGCGAGGCCGCCGTTTTGACGGTGGATCCAAAACCGGCATCGGTAACGCCCGATGCCAATGGCAAGACCTACGGTGGTTCTGAGGCAGCCTTAACCGGTACACTCAGTGGTTTCCTGACAGTTGACGGCGTCACTGCCGAATACAGCCGGATGGAAGGAGAGAATGTTTCCGGCAGTCCCTACACTATCAGTGCTGTTTTAAGCCCTGAATCGGTACTGGGAAACTACGACATTACTTACAATCTGGGGGAATTCACTATCAGCCCGGCCGACCCGGATATCAATGTAACTGGCGGGACTTTTACTTATGACGGTAATGCCCATCCGGCCACAGCTACGGCTATCGGTGTATTCGGTGAAACAGTCAGCGGCAGCTTCAGCTTCACCTACAACGGCGGAACTGAAGAGCCCGTTGCAGTGGGTACCTATGGAGTTAGTGCTATCTTTACCAGCAGTGACTCGAACTACAATGCCGGCAGCGGCACGGCTACCATTACTATTACTGATTTGCTGGTAGCTACGGTAGAGATAAGCGGCGGTCCATTCACCTATGACGGTGCTCCCAAACATGCCATTGTAACCACCGACCCGGACGGGCTGGATGTAATAGTTACCTATTCGCTGGAAGGGGAGACGGTGGAAGAACCGGTTAATGCCGGGGTCTATGAAGTGGCCGCTGTAGTGGATGATGCGGAATATGCCGGCAGCGGCACCGGTACCCTGGCTATTAACCCTCGCACGGTTACGGTGACTGCTGATGAGAAAAACAAGGTATACGGTGAGGATGACCCGGACCTGACATACGAGACTGAAGGAAGCCTGGCAGCCGAAGATAGCTTCACAGGGGCCTTAAGCCGGGACGCCGGGGAGGATGTGGGAGAATATGACATTAACCAGGGAACCCTGGCTCTGAGCAGTAATTATAATCTGACTTTTGTGGGAAATATCTTTGAAATAACCGTGAAGTCCGCCTCGGTAATGCCCGATGCCAACGGCAAGACCTACGGTGGTTCTGAGCCAGCCTTAACCGGTACACTCAGTGGTTTCCTGACAGTTGACGGCGTCATTGCCGAATACAGCCGGACGGAGGGAGAGAATATTTCTGGCAGTCCCTACACTATCAGTGCTGTTTTAAGTCCTGAATCGGTACTGGGAAACTACGACATTACTTACAATCTGGGGGAATTCACTA
>CAZIQW010000144.1:0-6218 GCA_964541585.1 uncultured Dehalococcoidales bacterium
GGCAAGGGGGGAAGCGATACTGAGAGAGGCGGGTATAGAAGCGGTATCCGGGACAATCCGGGTACCGGTGAACTGCGGGCAGCAGCTTTATGACGTGATAGAGATAACGGACCCCGGCGCCGGGCTGGCCGGGGCTAAAAGAAGGATACTGGGGATAAATCTGAATTACAACCCACAGAGAGGAGAATATGAGCAGAAAATCGAACTCGGAGCGGTCTGAAAGGAGTGAAGAGATGATAAAGAAGGCGGTCCTGAAAGCCTGGAACAGCGGGAGCTACACGGCCACGGTGCAGATATCCGGGAGCGGGAAAGCCAACCTGGAAGGGGTAAAGACGGCCCGGAACATACCTTCAGTGGAAATGGTACCCGGCCGGGGCCTGGCGGTTCTTTTCCTGGACAGGAGCAACCCGGCCGATGCCGTGGTGATTGCGGTGTGGTGATGGTTTATCGGGCATGGTATGGCTACTGGAGAAAGAGCCGTTCCATTTATAATGCACCGGTCATAATTCCCACTCGATACTCCCTATGGATAAATTCTTGACATTTTGGACGGGGCAATTTAATATTAATTAACAATTGTCTAACGATTTTCTAAAGGGTGATATTTTTATCAGTTGAAAGGTAAATAAGGCCCGCTAGTAAAATGAGATATAATACAGCGCAAAACTTATATCCGATTTGATAAATCGTTCTGCCTCTGCCACTGTTTTCGCCTCATGCATATCAGCCGGAAAAGCCAACTAATAAGGAGATGATATGGATCAGCAAGTTGAACAGGTATCGGTAACCAGGACCAGCACAGCTATAACCTGGATAAGCCGGTTTATGGCCGGTGTAGCAGCTATTTTCCTGGGGGTAATGATGATGGTAGCGGTCGTCGATGTCTGCGGTCGCTATTTTTTCAACAGCCCATTGGAAGGCGCCTTTGAGCTTGGAGGAATTTTTCTGGTGATTGCCGGGACTTGGGGGATGGGCTACTGCCAGCTAAGCAAGTCGAATATCCGGATTGACGTGGTTATCGGAAGGTTTCCCCGGAGAGTAAGAGCGGGCTTCAATATTTTTGCCTATCTTTTTTGTATTGTCTCTACCGGAATACTTACCTGGCGGTCGGCGGTTATGACTGAAGAATATATGTTTATCGAACGCGGCGGTCTAACTCATACTCTGCTGATACCCTACTGGCCCTTTATGCTTGCCATGGCAATAGGTTTTGCCTGGTTGACCGTCATCTTTATAGTCGACTTGGTTAGATCTATCATGGAGGTGGCAAAGAGATGAGCCAGACAGAAATCGGATTTATCGGAATAGCAGTCCTCCTGGTTATTTTAATGATGGGCGTTCATGTCGGATTCGGGCTGGTCCTGATAGGGGTAGTGGGTTATGCGGCTATCGGCGGGCTGGATGCAGCATTATATAATCTTCCCTTATTAACTTTTGATAAACTGAACAACTACCATTTCGCAGTGCTACCGTTATTTTTACTGATGAGTGCTTTTATCGCCCAGACCAGCATCGGTGCGGAGGCATATCAAACGGCCCGTGTATGGCTGGGTAAGTTCAAAGGCGGCCTGGCGATGGCCACTGTGCTGGCCTGCGGTATGTTTGCCGCCTGCAGCGGCACCAGCCTGGCCGGCTCCATTGTCATGGGTAAGGTGGCTTATCCGGAAATGAAAAAACTGGGTTACAGCGAGCTGCTGTCCGGCCCCACGATTTCGGCCGGTGGTACCCTGGGTATACTGATTCCGCCCAGCATGGGGTTTGTGCTCCTGGGCATACTGGCGGAACTGTCAATCGGTAAATTATTTATTGCCGGAATAATACCGGGAATCATCGTTGTTGTTTCTTACCTGTCACTGGTTTACATCCTCTGCAAGCTTAAACCGGGTATGGCGCCCGGTTCTCTCAGTACCACCTGGAGAGAAAAATTTGTCTCGACACAGTACGTCTGGCCGATTGGACTTCTGTTTATCCTGATAATGGGGGGTATTTACGGCGGAATATTTACGGCTACCGAAGCCGGGGCCGTGGGGGCTTTCGGCGCGCTGGTACTGGGTTTGGCCAAGAGACAGCTAAAACCCGGCACTATCTGGTATGCCCTCGGAGATGCCGCACAGATGACCGCGCTGGTGATGGCCATGCTTATAGGGGCTTATTCCTTTAATGCCTTCCTGGCCATTACCCAGATACCGACCACCATCAGCGAATTTCTGGCCACTATGCCGGTGTCCAAATGGATTATCCTGACGCTGATTATTGTATTCTATGTGGTCTGTGGCATGTTCTTCGATATTATTGCCATCATCATTCTGACGGTGCCGATTCTTTACCCGGCAATTGCCGGGCTGGGATTCGACCTGATATGGTACAGCATTATCATGGTGAGAATGATAGAAATCGGGCAGATTACGCCGCCCTTCGGGGTCAACCTGTTCGGGCTGAGCGCGATAATCAAGATACCGCTGGGTACTCTTTACCGGGGAATCTGGCCGTTCGTAGTCATGGACATAGTCGTCGTGGCTATTCTCTGCGTTTTCCCGATTCTGGCAACCTGGCTGCCGAATGTCATGTAGAAGGGGAGAGTCCTTGGAAACATTCATCTTAATTCACGGTGCATTCGGCGGCGCCTGGCGCTGGGAGAAGGTGGTCCCCTTATTGGAGAAAGCCGGGCATAAGGTTATCGCGCCGGACCTGCCCGGGCACGGCGAAAAATGCGAGGCTACCACCGAAGAGCTGACCCTGAAGAGCTATACCGATTTTGTAACGGAAATACTCGACCGGCAGCCGGCACCGGTGATACTGGTAGGGCACAGTATGGCGGGAATGATTATTTCCCAAGTTGCCGAATACCGGCCGGAAAAAATCAAGAAGCTGGTTTACCTGTGTGCCTTTCTCCTGAAAGATGGCGAGAGCCTGCGCTCCAGGGGGGGAGGTCATCATGATCCGATAAATGCGCCTTACGAGGTATTCAAGGAAACTTTTTACGGCGATTGTTCCGATGAGGAAGCCCGGAAGGCCAGAGCGCGGCTGGTGCCGGAGAAGGCGTCAGTTATCGCGGCGACTCCCGTCTGTATTACGGAGAAAAACTACGGGCGGATACCCCGGGTATATATCGAATGCCTGAGGGATAATGCCATCAAGCCGGCAATGCAAAATCAGATGTACACCGATACGCCGTGCGAGCGGGTTATCTCTATGGACTCCAGTCATTCGCCGCAGACATCCCGACCTGAGGAACTGGCGGCGAATTTACTTTCGGTTATCGATCAATAACACTGGAGAGCACGGCTTCTCCGGTAATGGTATCACGACTCATAAAATCAAAATAAAACTTCACATAATCACCTGCCACGGAAGACATCTCTCCGACAACCGGGTTTATCCCCCAGAGACATTTCGCATCCGCTTCGGCGGCTTTGTGGAGTGCCATATCCAATATCAGCCGGGTAATGCCGGGTAAGTGCGCTCTTAAAAAACCGCCGGCACACCGAAACTAACGGTATTTTATTACGGCTGCCATCTTTCAATTGTCAGCGGTCAGTTGTCAGTATTTCCATCCCGAACCTTAGATTTTAAACTTAAAGATATTCTGAAACAAGACAAAAACCGTCCTGTCAAAATATCAGACAAATACTGACAGTTATTTGGGCATAAAATCAAGATATTTTCTATTGACATATACGAATACTTGAGATACAATTACCTTTATCCATATTGGAATACCGTATAAAAGCAGTTATACTGGAGTAAGCAGACAATATATTCTTTGCAGCTTTTACCTGAATATATCTGCACATAATGTATATAATATATACAAGTAATACGACCGACGTATCAGCTATGTGGCGAAAAATAGTCCGGATAAAAAATATTAGGAGGAGAAAATGAAAAGGTATTCTGCAGTCCTGGTATCCCTGGTAATAATCCTGGCCTTAATTCTCACCGCCTGCGGGGAACCGGCCCCGGCCCCGGCGCCGGCACCAGCTCCAGCACCCGCCCCGGTACAGGCTCCCGGAACCCCAACTGCGGCTCCCTCTCCGGCGCCTGCTCCGGCACCGTCTCCGACAGCTGCTCCGGCTCCTGCGCCTGCCCCATCAGGAGCGCCCGTAACCCTTAAGTTCGCTTATACCATGCCGAAAGGGGCTTCTGTCGGCGTGGGCTTCGAATGGTTCGCTGTGGAGTTCGAGAAGCGGACCAACGGCCGCTATAAGGTAGACACTTATCCCGCCCAGTCACTGTTTAAACTGGCTTCCAGCATGGATTCAGTTAAAACCGGTGTCGCAGAGATGTGCTATACCTCAACGGGGACTTTTCCCAGGCAGTTCCCCCTTTACCTGGTTACCGGTCTTCCCACACTCGGGTTCCCCAGCAGTACCGTAGAGATAGGAGTGGCGGGCTATAAAGCCTACTGGGAGCTTTATGAGGCTGTCCCTGAAATACAAAACGAGTTTAAGGATGTTGTGTTTTTAAATGCTATGCTGCTGGACCCCTACAACATCGTATCCAAGAGGAAGGAAATAATTAAGGCGGAAGACTTCCGCGGCTTGAAGATTGGCGGTTCGGGTGAGAAGATGGAAATCGTCAAGAGGTACGGCGGCGCCCATGTGCAGATGATCCCTCCGGAGTCATATCTAAGCCTGGACAAAGGCGTGGTGGATGCCGGATTCCTGACCTTCAGCCAGGTCCGCGATTACAAACTGCATGAAATCTGCAACTGGTATTCCACGGCTGCTTTTGGCAACGGAGGCGGTATTGTTATCATGAACAAGGATTTCTACAACTCAATGTCTGCCGAAGACCAGAAAATACTGAGAGAGACCATGATGGATTCCAGAGAGGTCAGCGTAGAGGGTTCGCTGGCGGGCATCAATGAGGGGTTAAGACTGGTGAGAGAAGCAGGTCATCCGATACATGAGCCCACCGCGGAAGAGAATGCCGCCTGGGCAGTAGCCGCCGAACCGGCCATTGAACACTGGAGAAATACCTGCCGGACCGCTGGCATGTCCGATGAGGTGATTAACAGGGTTTATGATACCTGGATGGAAATCCGGGCCAAATATTACGAAGAGGTAGGTCTTGAGCCCTAGTTAACCGTTAAAACAAGAACAGGTCAACAAAATGAGCCGAAGAACCGGCTGGCGCTACAGCGCCAGCCGGTATTACTATCAAGATACTATTTGTGCAGTGACCATGCCGGACAAGCGTTTTGGTTATATTACCTTAGCAATTACGGGCATTGACAACGAATGGCTTACATGATATATTAACCCCAAGTGATAACAATCACAATGTGATGTATATCACAATTATACGAGCGTCGCATCAGGGCATACATGATCGCTGTACCTTATATAATATAGATGGTTTGGTTCAAGGAGTAAGTCATCGGTATATCCCGGAGACAATATTTTTCTTAGGAGGAACAATTGAAAAGGTATTCTGTAATCCTGGTATCCCTGGTAATGATCCTGGCATTAATCCTGACTGCGTGCGGCAGTCCAACCCCGGCACCGGCTCCAGCCCCCGCCCCGGCTCCAACTAGTGGAGATGCCTCTCCCGCTCCAACTTCGGCTCCAGCCCCAGCTCCAACTTCAGCCCCGGCCCCCGCCCCGGTGGGTGGGACTCCAACAACAATCAAGTTTGCTTATACCATGCCGAAAGGGGCTTCTGTCGGCGCGGGCTTCGAATGGTTCGCTGTGGAGTTCGAGAAGCGGACCAACGGCCGCTATAAGGTAGACACTTATCCCGCCCAGTCACTGTTTAAACTGGCTTCCAGCATGGATTCAGTTAAAACCGGTGTCGCAGAGATGTGCTATACCTCAACGGGGACTTTCCCCCGGCAGTTCCCTCTGACCCTGCTTACCGGTCTTCCCACACTCGGGTTCCCCAGCATAGATGTTCCGGTGGGTGTGGCCGGCTATAATGCTTTCTGGGAATTTGTTCATACCATCCCTGAAGTGGAAAATGAGTTTAGAGATGTGGTACTGCTGCAGGTCCTGTTACAGGACCCCTACAACATCGTATCCAAGAGAAAGCCGATACTGAAAGCGGAAGACTTCCGCGGCTTGAAGATTGGCGGTTCGGGCGAGAAGATGGAAATCGTCAAGAGGTACGGCGGCGCCCATGTGCAGATGATCCCTCCGGAGTCGTACCTGAACCTGGACAAAGGCGTGGTGGATGCCGGATTCCTGGTTTTCAGCCAGGTCCGCGATTACAAACTG
>CAZIQW010000145.1:0-6188 GCA_964541585.1 uncultured Dehalococcoidales bacterium
CATTATAGCAGTTTTGATTCTGAAATCCTAAATTATGAGCAGTCCGGGGCAGTCCGGTTGTATTGACAGTTAGTTCCGGCATACAATATAATTGCGACCAGGAGCAATAACTATGAGTTGCATTAAGACCTTAAAGGAAAAGGGACTGAAGCTAACCCCCCAGCGCAGGCTTATTGTAGATGCGATTCACGAGACTGACGTCCATCTCACCGCCGAGGAAATTATCGCTCTTGTACAGTCTAAAATGCCTGAAGTGCATAAGTCGACCATTTACCGTACTCTTGAGCTTCTCGAGAAAACAGGCTGCGTGTTCAAGAGCGACCTGGGAGACCATGCTGTTTATCATCATGCCGAGGAAGGACACCACCATCACCTTGTATGCAGCCAATGCGGCAGCACTATACAGTGCGACGAAGAGATTTTCATACCGATGGAGAAAACACTGGCTGAGAGGTATGGATTCAGCGTGGATTTTAAACATATGGTGATAACCGGAATTTGCGGAGAATGCAGAGGTACGAATTCCTGAGCGCCTCTATTTTTTTGTGTTTAAGGGCTGCAACTGATTGCAGGTAATACCAATCGCAATAAGTTTCATGATTGGCATCTGGACGTCGAAGATTTAAAGAACCCGAGGCAAGAAAAGGAGATTCTATCCCGTGAAGATAAACCGAACCTCCTGGTCACCGGCAATAGCCGCCATCCTGGTGGTTTTGCTGCTGGCGCTGTCTGCCTGCAGCACCGGTAAACCGGCCGAGACATTCCCCGCCGGTGACCCGGTCAGCCGGCAACTTGATTCGTACACCATTGCGGATACTACCGGAGACTGGGGTTATCCGACCCCCTATGCTCATTATTCCAGGGGGCCGGGTTATGTTCGCATGCAGTTCATTTTTGAGACCCTGGTCTGGAAGGACGCCGGAGAATTCGTTCCGCAGCTGGCCTGTGAATGGTCGTACGATGCGGGCGATAATTCATATACCTTCAAGCTGCAGGAGAATGTCAAATGGCATGACGGGACTGAATTCACGGCTGAAGACGTTGTTTTTACCTATCAATACACCCGGGAATTCCCTTCCCAGTGGGTGGATAACAGCATCGTGGAATTTGCCAAGGCCCTGGACAAACACACAGTGAAGCTGTACCTCAGCAGGCCTTATGCCCCGTTTTTCCAGGATGTAGCCGGGACTCAACCGGTACTGCCGAAACATATCTGGCAAAATATAACCGGGCCGGATAAATTCCTGGCCCCGGAAGCAGTCATCGGCACCGGGCCTTATAAGCTGGCTGACTACAGCAAGGAGCACGGCACCTATCTTTATCAGGCCAATGACGGTTATTACCTGGGCGAGCCGGCAGTCAGGGAGCTCAAGTTCGTAAAAATTAGTGCTGAAATGAGCCCGGCGGCACTGAAAGGCGGCTCGGTGAATTGTACCGCTGTTCCTCCCGAGGCGGCGGAGAATATCGGGGCTGCGGGCTTCACTGTCATCACCGACCAGCCGTCATGGAACGGCAAACTGACAATCAATCATCGGAAAGCCCCGCTTTCTTCTCAAGAGTTTCGCCAGGCTCTGGCTTATGCTATCGACCGTGAAGCCCTGGTGCAGATAGTCTTCAGGGGTCATGCGGTGGCGGGAAGTCCGGGAATGATGCCGCCGACCAGCGTCTGGTTTAATCCGGATACGCCGCAATATGATTACAACCTGGAGAAGGCGAAACAGCTGATTGCCGGGCTGGGTTACAACCTGGAAGGCGGTTATTTTTTCAAGGATGGAAAACCCTTAAGACTTGGTCTCATTGCCGCGGCCGACTACAAAGACCTGGGACAGTTCATTAAACAGCAGCTGGAGAAGGCCGGTATACAGATAGATTTCCAGACCTTGGAAGCGAAGACGGTGGATGCGAAGGTCGGCGCCTGGGAATTCGATTTGTCTCTCTATGGACACGGCGGCCTTTACGAACCTTCAATTTTCTACAAAGTGGTACTGGACGAAGGCTTTAACAGCGCCCGGTATAAGTCTAACGATAACCTGACGCAGCTTATCGAGGGACAGCTTACCGAGATGGACATCTTAACCCGGAAAGAGATGGTATTTCAGATTCAGGAAGCCTGTGCTGAAGATATCCCTGCATTAACACTCTATTACCCCAAATCCTGTACGGCGCATGACGCCAGTCTGTCTCTGTACTATACCATGGATGGAATCGGCAGCGGCGTTCCGATTGCTTTAAACCGGATGTGTTTTGTGAAGTAGGAGAGAAAATATGGCCCAATTCACTGGAAGTAACAGCGACGGTAGTCCCCTGAGTATCCAGCTCAGGCCGGTAGGAGTGGTCAGAAACCGGTCAAAAGACCCCAGCTGGGGTGAGGACCTGGGTGCTCTGGGCTGGCGGGATAGAGCCGCCAGGATGAAAGAGCAGGAAGAGTCCGAATCGGAACTGGTAATTGACCCCGGTTTGAATGAAATGCTGGATGGTATTGAGGAGTTTTCTCACATCGTGGTGCTTTACTGGGCGCATCTTGTTCCTCAGGAGAAGCGTCTGACGACCAGGGTGCATCCCATGGGTAACCGGGAATTTCCCCTGGTCGGCGTTTTTGCCACTCACAGCCCGGTGCGTCCTAACTCTATTCTGACCACGGTGGTCCGCCAGGTAGAGCGCCAGGGCAATATTATCAAAGTGACCGGTCTGGATGCCCTGGACGGCAGTTTGATACTGGATATCAAGCCTTATAATCCCGAGCTTCAGAATCTCCAGGATGTCAGGGTTCCGGGATGGATGCGGGAAATCCGCCGGGAATTCAATGAGGGTTAAATTCCGGGTTGTTCTAATGAATAGAGCGGGAATGGGGAAATCCAGGCGATGATGGACAAGCGCAGCCTGACAACCTATGGTATCGCCTTCTTAATCATACTGGCGCTTAATTTCACCCTGCCGAGGCTGATGCCCGGCGACCCCTTGATGGCAATTTATGGTGATGAGGCGATGATTGCCATGACACCGGCTTTGAAGGCGCAACTGGTGGAACGTTTTTCCCTGGACCAGCCGCTGTGGCAGCAGTTCGGCGCTTATATCGCCGCCCTGTTCCAGGGTGATTTCGGGTGGTCTCATTACTACAATGCTCCGGTATTCGATGTAATTATCGGGAGCCTGCCCTGGACCTTGCTGGTCGTGGGCACCTCCCTGGTGCTTTCCACAATCATGGGTATAGTGCTGGGTATAGAATCGGGATGGAGGCGCGGCTCCAGGACAGACCGCGCCATGCTGGGGGGACTGATGAGCCTCAACGGTTTTCCGGACTTTTTTCTCGGCCTGGTCCTGCTCATCTTGTTCGGTGTATTACTGGGAATCGCCCCACTGTCCGGAGCGATGACGCCTTATTCCGGCCTGTCCGGTGCGGCGCTGCTGCTCGATGTCATGAAACATATGGCGCTGCCGGTGGCTGCTTTGACTATCGCCCATCTGGCGGGCGGTTATCTCCTCACCAGGAATACCATGATTACCACACTGAAGGCGCCTTTTATGCTCACTGCTAAAGCCAAGGGATTATCTCAGAAAACGCTCAAATACCGGCATGCCGCGAGAAATTCCATGCTGCCTGTGCTTACCATGACGGGGATTTGGCTGGGCAGGGTGGTTACCGGCGCCCTCTTTGTGGAACTGGTCTTTGCCTATCCCGGCCTGGGCCTGCTTACCTATCAGTCATTGCTTTCCCGTGACTATCCGGTTATCCAGGGGGTGTTTCTCATGGTGGCCGTGTCTGTTCTGGTAGTCAATTTTGCCGTGGATTTTCTCTATCCGAAACTGGATCCGAGGGTAAGCCATGCATCTTGACCTGAAGAAAGAAATCAAACAGAGTTATACCGGCAGGGCCGGCCTGATTATTGTGCTGCTGATGATTGTCGTTGCCGTTCTGGCGCCGCTCCTGAGCCGATATGACCCTACCCAGCAGTCGGTGGCTTCTCTGCTTTCGCCTTCTTTCAGTCACTGGCTGGGTACCAACCATATCGGACAGGATATCTGGAGCCAGCTGCTCTACGGCGCCCGGACGTCCTTGATGGTCGGCTTCGGCGTTGGCACCCTGAGTCTGGGACTGAGCATCATTTTTGGAGTTACATCCGCGCTTACTGGGGGTCTCTACGATAAAATAGTCATGAGGATAGTGGATGCCTTTATCGTAATTCCCGCGGTGATTGTGGTTATCCTGGTAGCCGCCTACATCAGGCCGGACCTGCCTGTCCTTATCCTGCTTCTGGCAGCGTTAAGCTGGCAGGGCGGCGCCAGAGTGATACGGGCACAGGCGCTTTCCCTTAAAGAGGGGGCTCATGTCAAAGCTTCCAGGACTTTCGGGGCCAGCCGGTCATATATCGCCTGGAAGCATATTATACCCGACCTGGGGCCCATACTGCTGGTGGAGTTTATCTATGGTGTGAGACGGGCTATCTTTATGGAAGCCGGCCTGGCTTTCCTCGGGATAGGAGACCCCATGCTGATAAGCTGGGGCATGATGATGCGTGATGCCATGTCGTTCAGCTACCTGGATGTCTGGCAGTGGTGGCTGGTACCGGCAGGGGTGGCGGTATCGCTAACCATCATCGGGCTGACATTCATCAGCCATGCCGCCGAGTCTGTTCTTGACCCTAGATTGCGAGGTGAAGCTGTTGCTTGAGATAAGAGACCTGCGCGTAAGCTATGGAAATACGGCGGTTCTTAACGGCGTGGACCTTGACCTCGCCAGGGGAGAAACACTGGCTATAATTGGAGAGTCCGGGACCGGGAAGACGACCCTCGGAATGACTATTATGCGTCTTGCCGAAGCCAGGGTTCAGGGAATTATCCGCTTCAACGGACAGGACCTGCTGTCTTTACCGGACAAAGATATCCGGGAGATGAGGTGGAACCGGATTGCCATGGTGTTCCAGAATGTCAATAACGTACTGAATCCGGTGCACCCCGTCCTCGACCAGGTGGCCGAGCCGATGATAGAACATAAGTTGAGGGAAAAAGATGAAGCCCGGATTAAGGCCGGGGAACTGCTGGAACGTTTCGGGCTCCCCCCAGAGTGTTTTTCCTCCTACCCGCACCAGTTGAGCGGGGGTGAACAGCAGCGGGTGCTTCTGGCGATGGCTCTGGCAAACGACCCCGAGCTTCTCATACTGGATGAGCCGCTTTCATCACTGGATGTTACCACCCGGGAAGAGATCGGTAATTTATTAGGGAAGATTGACGGACGCTGCGCCAGGGTGGTAATAACCCATGACCTGGATACTGCCAGCCGGTTATCTGAGAATCTTGCCGTTCTCTACGGCGGTAAAATAGTTGAAACCGGTGCGACTCAGGAGGTGCTGCGTTATCCTCTGCATCCGTACACCCGCGCCCTGATTCGCGCCTATCCCAACATGACGACCGTGAAAGACCTGCAGGGCATTAAAGGCAGAATGGTCCGTCCGGTAAGCGGCTGCCCGTTCCATTTGCGCTGTACCCAGGCAGTACCGATATGCTCGGAAAAGACCCCGGAACTGGCACCGAACCGGGGGAGGCGGATTGCCTGTCACCGCGGCGGTATTGTTACGTTTTTAGCGGTGAGCGAGCTCTCCAAATCGTTCGAATCTACCAGGGCGGTGGACCGGGTCAGTTTGCATATCGAGGCCGGAGAAACGCTGGCGCTTGTCGGGCAGAGCGGTTCGGGTAAAACCACCCTCGCCAGGACGATTATGGGCCTTTATTCTCCTTCTGGCGGAACAGTATATCTGGAAGACAAAGAGGTGAAAAACCGGGGGAAGGACTTCTATAAGCGGGTGCAGATGATTTTTCAGAATCCGGGAGAATCCTTGAGTCACCGTCTTTCCGTTCTGGAGCTGGTTATGGAACCCCTGGAGGTACAGAAAACAGGGACATCGGAGCAAAGGCAGGAAAAAGCGGTTCGGACTATCGGAGAGGTTGAACTGCCGCAGACCGACCGTTTTCTTCACACCTACCCTCACCATTTAAGCGGCGGAGAGATGCAGCGTGTTGCCATCGCCCGGGCACTGGTGCTGGACCCGGACCTGCTGATTGCCGATGAACCGACGGCTTTTCTCGACGCCAGTGTAGGAGCCAAAATCCTGAAGCTTCTGCTGAATCTTCAAGAGCATCGCGGTTTAAGTATGCTTTATATTACTCATGACATCGCTGCGGCCAGAAAGGTA
>CAZIQW010000146.1:0-6176 GCA_964541585.1 uncultured Dehalococcoidales bacterium
TTACACCTATTTCGAGGAAAATGTAAACCTCGGCACCGACTTTACTATCGGTACGACCTACACCCTGAATGTGAATGACTACACCACGACCTTCTCATATTGATAAGGCCTGGCGGTTTAACCCAGCACTTTAAGCAAGAATGGAATCATTACCAGGCTGGCAACGGTAGTCACCAGTACCACGCTGGCTACCAGTTCAGCCTCATTTTTGTATTTGGCTGCCAGCAGGTAGGTGTTTACGGCCGCCGGCATGGCCGACATCAGGATTACTACCGACCTGATAACCCCCGTCATATCGAATAATATCGTGACCAGAAAGCCGATAGCCAGTCCTCCCCCCACCCTGATGAGAGAGGCGAGTATGGTCGTGGTGATTGCGGTGACTTTGATTTTGGATAGACTGAACCCCAGCGTAAATAATACCAGGGGTATCACCATACTGCCGATTAGCTCCAGCGGCTCTATTATCAAAGCAGGAACATTAACCTGAAACAGGTTGAACACTAAACCCAGAATAACTGCATAGATGGCCGGCACCTTGAGTACTGCCTTCAAGTTGTCAGACCGGCTCTGGCCGGCCGCCAAATATACCCCCACTGAATACATGAGTATGACATTGGGAATATAGAATAACATGGCCACGAACAGCCCGGCTGGCCCGTAAGCCAGGGTAACAATGGGGAAAGGGATGTTTACCGTATTGGGCAGCGATATGGGCAGATAAAGACTGGTGTGTTTTTCCCGCTTTATCTTGAACAATATCCAGCCGATGCACCCGCAGCCGGCAGTCACCAGAAAGGAAGCCGCCCAGACTCCGGCAGCGTCTATCAGGATAATCTGCTGACCGATAATGGAAACAAATCCCAGTGCCGGCAGTCCTACATAGAAAACGATATCCACCACACCGGCCATGTCTATTTGAAAAAATTTCCCAATAGCATAGCCAATGATAATAACCACAAAAGTCGGCAGCACCACATTTAATATTTCGCTATAAGGCATGACTGGATATCATTCTATTCTCGTTATTCACCACCGGCAACCTGGAAAAACATTTCTGCGGGCCTGATACGGCTGGTTCTGAGACTTACCTACCATATTACACCCTGTTTCAGACCCTGTCATGTGACTTCAGTACAATTTGCAATATCTGCTGCTTGAGAAGTTTTATTAAGTTTTGTATAGTTTATTATAGAAAAGTAAAGATAAGTTAATCAGGATATTCTTTTCCTTCTCCCAAAGAAAGGAGGCATCACGTTGAAAACTGATAAAGACTCTAACCCTGTCCGGGATGATGAATTGGTTATGACAGCTGAGGATGTGGCCGGGTTTCTCAAGGCAAGCGTTAGCGCAGTAAGACGCTGGACCCGTGAGGGGAAACTAAAAGGCCACCGGCTAGGGGGCAGGGGAGACTGGAGATACTTTAAAAAGGATGTCATGAACTTTCTGCAATGAGTTCAGTTTTCGCTTTTAAATCCCAGGAAGAAAGAAATTCTCACCTGGTGTATGGATTTGCTGCCGCTTTATATTTAAGATATTACGAATATTTTGCTTATCTTTGTCCCTTCATTTATAATATTTATCATTCAAAGGATAATCCGGCTCGTTTGAGAAAGGAGGTGACGTTATGTTTACCATCTGCCGCAGAACATGAACCTGTGCGGGTATGGTGCAGGTGCTGCACCGTTTAAATTCTGATTCAGGGGGTATTCGTAACGCCGTCTCCATAACCTTCGTATGATTTCGAAGGCTCCTTTTCGTTACGATGTTCCCCCGGAGGAAAATTGTAATAAAGGAGCCTGTAATGTCCAAATTTTCACAGTTTCTTACCTCACGCTGGGGTCCAATTATTACCGGTGCCATCATCGGGATACTGGCTCCGGTGCTGGTTTTCTTGGGCAACCCCGGTAACATGGGTATCTGCGTTGCCTGCTTCAACCGCGACATCGCCGGCGCTCTGGGTCTGCACCGGGCCGGCGTGGTCCAGTATATCCGCCCGGAGATAATCGGCCTGATGCTCGGCGCTTTGATTGCAGCGCTTATCTTCAGGGAATTTAAACCCCGCACCGGCTCTGCCCCCTTTGTCCGTTTCTTACTGGGGATGTTTGCCATGTTCGGCGCCCTGGTCTTTCTGGGTTGTCCCTGGAGAGCTTACCTGAGATTATCCGGAGGCGACCTGAATGCCGTTTTCGGAATCCTGGGACTCATCGGCGGAATCGGAATCGGGATAGTTTTGCTGAAGAGGGGCTTCAGCCTGGGAAGAAGTCATCCCGCTCCGAAAGCGGTGGGATGGGTGATGCCGGTTATCATGATTGTTCTGCTCATCCTGTTATTGGTCGCTCCCCAGTTCGGCCAGGATGCCGGCGGCAGCCCGACCGGACCGATTTTCTTCTCTTCCAGCGGCCCCGGCAGTCAATACGCCCCCTGGGCTATTGCTCTGGTCGTCGCTGTTATCATCGGTTTCCTGGCCCAGCGCAGCCGGTTCTGTACCGTAGGAGCCTTCCGGGATGTTATTCTGCTCCGTGATTCACATTTGCTCAACGGGGTCATCGCCCTGATTGTAGTCGCTTTTATCGTCAATTTAATCCTGGGACAATTCAATCCCGGTTTTACAGGTCAACCCATCGCCCATACCAGTGCCTGGTGGAATTTCGGCGGGATGGTCCTGGCCGGCCTGGCCTTTACCCTGGCCGGCGGGTGCCCCGGGAGACAATTGTTCCTGGCCGGTGAAGGAGACGCAGACTCGGCAACTTTTGTCACCGGCATGATTGTCGGCGCCGGATTTGCCCATAATTTCAGTATTGCCAGTTCGGCTGCGGGACCCTCAGCTTTCGGTCCGGTGGCGGTAATCGTCGGCATCGTGGCCTGTCTCATTATCGGCCTCACGATGCGAGAGTTAAAAACAGGAGTGAAAAAAGATGGAAGATATAAAAGTAGTGGACGCAAGGGGGCTGTCGTGTCCCCAACCGGTGATGTTGACCCGTCAGGCAATTGATGAAATCAAAAAAGGGTCTCTGGAAGTGCTGGTGGACTCCGGTACAGCCCGGGACAATGTCTCTCGGCTGGCCAATAAATACGGCTGGTCGGTAGATATTGAAGAGAAGGCTGAAGGCAGTTACCGGATGGTGCTGCGGAAATGATTTACCTGGATAATGCGGCAACATCCTGGCCGAAGCCGCCGGAAGTTTTAAAGGCTATGCTGGATGTCATGGAGCACGCCGGGGGCAACCCCGGCCGCTCCGGTCACCGGCTGTCCATCGCTGCGGCACGGATAATTTATAATACCAGGGAGGAAATCGCCCGCTTCTTCGGCGTCTCCGACCCTTTGCGAGTTATTTTCACCGCCAATGGCACTCATGCCATTAACCTGGCCCTTAAAGGAATCTTAAAACCCGGGGACCATGTAGTCACCAGCTCAATGGAACACAATGCAGTTATGCGACCGCTGCGCGCTCTTGAGAGTCAGGGCGTGCATCTGAGCATCATCCCCTGTGCCGCTAACGGGAGCCTTGACGTTCACGAGCTGCGCAGGATGATAACCCCACGCACACGGCTCGTTGTCACAACCCATGCCAGCAACGTGGCTGGAACTCTCTTGCCGGTTCACGAAATTGCCCCCGTCGCTCATCAGGCCGGGGCTCTGCTGCTGGTCGATGCCGCCCAGACAGCCGGGGCCGTGCCCATAGATATGCAGGCAATGGGAATCGACCTCCTGGCTTTTACCGGGCACAAGGAACTGCTGGGACCTCCGGGTACGGGGGGACTGGTTATTTCCGGCAATGTGGACGTAACACGGATTCACCCGCTGATGCGCGGCGGTACGGGAAGCCGTTCCGAATCAGAAGTACACCCCGACGACCTGCCGGATAAATTTGAAAGCGGTACGGCCAATCTGCCCGGTATCGCCGGCCTGGGCGCCGGCCTGAAATGGATAACGGACAGGGGAATCGATGCAGTCCGGGAACATATGCAAACATTGATTCGGACTCTGCTGGACGGGCTTTCCGCTATTCCGGGTATTAAGATATTCGGGACTCTTGACCCGGAAAACTCGGTGCCCATTGTCTCCATCTCCGTGCCCGGAAAGCGCGTCTCGGAGATTGGTCTGAGGCTGGATGAGGAATATGAAATTCTCTCCCGGGTAGGTCTGCACTGCGCTCCGGCGGCTCACAGGACCATAGGCTCGTTTCCCGAAGGGACCGTGCGGCTGGCGCCCGGTGTTTTCGCTGCGGTGAATGATATTCAGAAAGTAATCAAGGCAATCAACAGGGTGGTAAATTCATGACGCAATATGGTGTAGTCCTGTTCCATACTACTTCAGCGGTTATGCGCACGGAGAAACTGCTGCTCGGAAAAGGGTATTCTATCAAGCTTATACCCACACCGAGACAGTTCTCCAGCGATTGCGGTATTGCTCTGCGGTTTGAATGGACTCAGCGCGAACAGATAAATTCAGTGATGGAAGAAACAGGGATTGAATTTGATGTTATCCATCTTTTAAGCTAGGGGAAACCGCTCCGGAATTCCCGTTCCGTGACCGGGATGGATACTATTAATCGGGTTTATCTTCACGCTTCAACTTTCCGTCGATTCTTCTCAGGTTCAGCCCGTCAGCTTTGGATTTATCCGTTATATAATCAAAATGTGCGCCGCCGGGCTGCTTGTCTTCCGTTTCACCGGAACCTGGTCAGGCAAAGAATAATCTGCCGGGTACCGCATCACTATGATGATAGTCACCGCATTTGAACGACTAAACAAACGGAGGGAATTAGATGCCGGGAGAAAAATCTTCTCAAAAGGGACCTTTCAAACCGCAGCACCAGGAGCGCCAACCGGGTATTGAGTCTCAAATGACCCCCAGGCCGGAATCGGAAAAACCGGAATACGCCGGCAGCGGCAAGCTGCAAAACAAGGTGGCTTTGATTACCGGAGGAGACAGCGGAATCGGTCGGGCTGTGGCTGTCCTCTTTGCCCGGGAGGGCGCTGACATTTCCATAGTGTACTTAAACGAGCATAACGACGCAGCGGAAACGAAAACCCTGGTGGAAAAACAAGGCCGCCGCTGCATCATTATTTCCGGCGATGTCAGCCGCGAGGATTTCTGTCAGGAAGCAGTGCGAAAGACTGTTGAAATGCTCAAAGGTCTGGATATCCTGGTTAATAATGCCGGATTCCAGTATCCCCAAAACAACCTTGAGGACATCAGTTCCGAACAACTGCAGCATACTTTTCGGACCAATATCTTTTCGATGTTTTATATCACGCAGGCGGCCCTGAAATATCTGAAGAAAGGAAGCGCCATAATCAATTCCGCCTCGGTGACTGCCTACCGCGGCAGCCCGCATCTGCTTGATTACTCTTCCACCAAGGGGGCTATTGTTTCTTTCACCCGCTCATTAGCTCTGAATTTGGCCGACAGAGGCATCCGGGTTAACGGTGTAGCCCCCGGGCCTATCTGGACGCCCTTAATTCCCGCCAGTTTTCCCCCCAACCATGTTGCTGAATTCGGTTCCAATGTCCCTCTGCAAAGAGCAGGACAGCCTGAAGAAGTAGCGCCCTGTTATCTCTTTTTAGCCTCGGATATTAACTCGTCTTATATTACCGGGCAGATACTGCATCCTAACGGGGGGGAAATAGTCAACGGATAAAGTACAATCCATATTTAGAACTACCTGTATTAAAATAATAGATTTTACCCGGGACAGGAGGATAGATATGAGGATGGAAAACAATCATGGTGTACCTGGAGAAGCTGAATCATTCTGGATTTCCAGCACAGCTGGTAGCCGGTTCCCGGTCCAGCAGCAGGACATTACAGTCGATGTCGCTATTATCGGAGGCGGTTATGTGGGCATCGCTGCAGCTTTCCTTTTAAAAGAAGCCGGACTGGAAGTAGCCGTAGTGGAAGCCCGCCGGATTGTCCGGGGGGTGACCGGCTATACTACAGCCAAAATAACCTCTCTTCACCGGCTCATTTTTAAACACGTTATCGATAAATTTGGCACTGAGCAGGCCGGACAGTATGCCGAAGCCAATCAGGCGGCCATTGATAAGATTGAGGCTATAGCCGAACTGAAAAATATTCCTTGCAACTTTTCCCGTCTGCCTTTCTACACCTTCGCTGGAACAGATGAATACGTGGAAAAACTTGAGGATGAGGTTAAGGCGGCACAAAG
>CAZIQW010000147.1:0-6148 GCA_964541585.1 uncultured Dehalococcoidales bacterium
GGTAATTTTATAACCATAACATTGTTGTATAATATGATAATATTTATCAACAATTGAGGTAGATAAAGATGATATCACCAGGGCAATAGACCGTGTTCTGCCTACCACAACACTGCAGGATTAGCAGAGCGGCAGAAATGAAAAACAACTGGCGGACATGTATACATTTATTTTATTTAGAATTTAATTAGCTAATTAAATTTGGAGGAACCGATATGAAATCCCTGAACTCTAGAATTGAGAAAGTAAGATTCAAATCCATCGAACTCCCCCAATTGACGCGAGGAATCGCCAAAGATATCACGGAAACCATCGGAAATACCCCTCTGGTAAGGTTGAACCGCATCACTGATGGCGTTCAGGCTGAAATAATAGCCAAGCTTGAATCCTTCAACCCCATCCACAGCGTTAAGGACCGCATAGGAACCGCAATGATTCTTGCCGCGGAGGAGGAAGGTTTGATTAATAAAGAAACCGTGATTGTGGAACCGACCAGCGGCAATACAGGCATCGCCCTGGCCTTTGTCGCAGCAGCCAGGGGCTATAAACTAATTTTAACTATGCCGGATACGATGTCTGTGGAGAGAAGACAGCTCCTTTCCATCTTTGGAGCCCAGTTGATACTTACTCCCGGGGTAGAGGGAATGAAGGGAGCAATCAGGAAAGCCGAAGAACTGGTAGCAGAGAATTCAAATTACTTTATGCCGCAGCAATTTAATAATCCGGCAAATTCGGAGATACACCGTGTGACCACAGCCGAAGAAATCTGGCGCGACACCGAGGGGAGAGTGGATATTCTGGTGTCCGGCGTGGGGACCGGGGGCACCCTCACCGGAATAGCTGAAGTGATTAAGAAAAGAAAACCTGCATTTAAAGCTATTGCAGTGGAACCGGCTGCATCTCCGGTACTTTCAGGAGGTAAACCCGGAGCCCACAAAATACAGGGTATTGGAGCCGGATTCTTACCCAGAGTCCTAAATCAAGAACTGTTAGATGAGGTTATCCAGGTCACCAATGAGAATGCCGGGGCATTTGCCCGCAGGCTGGCCCGAGAGGAAGGCATTTTAGCCGGTATTTCCTCGGGTGCGGCTGCCTGGGCTGCCGTAGAAGTAGCTAAAAAGCCGGAAAGCAAGGGTAAGCAAATTGTGGTTGTCCTTCCAGATACGGGCGAACGCTACCTGAGCACCTGGCTGTTCCAGGAAAACAGCCAGCAGACATCATCGGTTTAGGAGGTAGGGAAACAGTCATAAGGCAATGGTAATTAAGCGAGGTGAATAGCCGGATGCCAAATCATTTCTAAACCCTGGCTTTACATGCCGGGAAGGAAATCCCCGACATGGCAACCGGAGCAGGGCTTACCCATCTACTAGACCGCGTCTTACGTATTCCGGGATTCCGCACACGCCGCGGAGACTTTTACCCTTATTATCATCGATACAGAAATAAAATACCGACAGCACATCAATAAATGTTGTCGGTATTTTATACTGTAATAGAACCATCTATTAACCGCAGTTAAAATAATGAAAAAACACCGTTCGACTAATGGTCAGGAGAATCAAATATGGCGGTTCCGGGGAAAAATAAAAAAACTTCTCTAACTCTGTTTATCGGGGGCATGTCCTGTGCCTCCTGCGTATCCCATGTCGAAGGAGCACTCAAAAGTGTCCCCGGTGTCAGTAATGTCGTGGTAAATCTGGCTACGGGCAAAGCTAATGTCGAATATAATCCGGGTCAGACAAATCCCGGAGCTTTGAAGAAGACTGTGGAAGAGGTAGGGTACAGCGCGAACCTGAATATAGCTAATATCCAGATTAGCGGCATGTCATGCGCCTCCTGCGCAGCCAATGTACAGAATGCAGTAGGCGCTTTACCCGGAGTAGCGGATGTGGTGGTGAACCTGGCCGCCGGAAATGCCAGAGTCGAATTTTCCCCTGATGTGACGCCCGTTTCAGATATAAGAGCAACCATCCAGAAACTGGGGTTTGGCGCTACAGAGCGGGTTGAAGGACAGGAAGCTCTCGACCGGGAGAAAAAAGCCCGGGAAAAAGAGATAAAGAAACAGCGCACCAACCTTATTATCGCCGGCACGCTGGGCATGCTGGTCATGCTGGGTATGCTGCAGCCTTACTGGATATTCCCCACTTTCGTTCCGGCCTGGCTGCACAATAAGCTGGTAATGTTTCTTTTAACAACACCTATAGTTTTCGGCCCTGCCAGGCAGTTCTTTATCAATAGCTGGAACGGACTCAGGCGTGGTCTCACCGATATGAACCTGCTTTACGCTACCGGCATCGGAGCGGCATATTCCATTGCTGTCGTTAATACATTTTGGCCGGAGGCGGGATTCGGCGGTGAGGGCGTAACCTTCTATGAGGCAGCGGCTCTGCTCACCGCTTTCATTATCCTGGGCAGATATCTCGAAGCCCTGACGCGGGGTCGCACTTCGGAGGCAATACGCCGGCTGATGAAACTTCAGCCCAGGAAGGCAAGGGTGCTCAAAAACAGCCAGGAGCTTGAAATACCCGCTGAAGAAGTGCAAACAGATGATATTTTACTGGTACGTCCCGGAGAAGCTATCCCCGTAGACGGCACAGTAATAGAAGGGTATTCGTCAGTTGACCAGTCCATGATTACCGGGGAAAGTATTCCCGTAGAGAAAAATGCCGGCGATACTATAATCGGCGGTACTATCAACAAAACCGGCGCCTTTAAGTTCAGGGCAACCAGGGTGGGAGCGGATACAGCTTTATCCCAGATTATCAAACTGGTCGAGGATGCCCAGACAACCAGGGCGCCGATACAGCAAATAGCCGATAAGGTAGCTGGGCATTTCATTCTGGGGGTTCATATCCTGGCACTGGCAGCTTTTCTTTTTTGGTTTTTTGCCGGCTTCAACCTGTGGTTCACTACAGAGACGCGCCTGGTTCTGACCCCCTATCAATTATCTACAATAGGCGCTTTTGGCTTTTCACTTATTATCTCAATCGTGGTGCTGGTTATTTCCTGCCCGTGCGCCGTTGGTCTGGCCACCCCAAGCGCCATCATGGCCGGAAGCGGCAAAGGAGCAGAATACGGTATCCTCTTCAAAGGTGCCGATGCCATAGAAGCCTCGGCAAGGCTCCAGGTAATTATCTTTGACAAGACCGGCACCCTTACCCGGGGAGAACCCTCGGTAACTGATGTCCTGGCTCAGGGCAGGCTTTCAGAAAGTGAGGTGCTGCGTCTGGCGGCAGTGGCTGAAAAAAACTCGGAACATCCACTGGGTGAGGCTATCGTCCGGGGAGCCCGGGGGAGAGGGCTGGAAGCTCAGGATGCAGAAAGTTTTAACGCCATCCCCGGCCATGGTGTAGAAGCCAGATCAGATGGCCGCAGCATTCTGCTGGGTAACCGCAAGCTGATGGCAGAGAAAAACATCACTCTGGACGGGCTAACACCAGAGGCGGAGCGTCTCGAGAGTGAAGGCAAGACAGCTATGTTTCTCGCTGTGGATGGCATACTGGCGGGCATTGTCGCTGTAGCTGACACACTGAAAGATACATCAGCTCTGGCGGTGAAAGAGTTGCACCGAATGGGTATACGGGTAGCAATGATAACCGGAGACAACCGCCGCACCGCGGAAGCAATCGCCCGGCAGGTAGGGATTGACCGCGTCATGGCAGAGGTGTTACCGGAAGATAAAGCCGGTGAGGTCAGGAGACTCCAGGCTGAGGGCAATAAAGTGGCTATGGTCGGCGACGGGATTAACGACGCCCCGGCACTGGCTCAGGCAGATGTAGGCATCGCTATCGGCTCCGGGACAGATGTCGCCAAAGAAACGGGACAGGTCATCCTTATTAAGGACGACCTACTGGATGTAGTGGCCGGCATACAGGTGGCTAAAGCCACACTGCGCAAGATAAAAGAAAACCTATTCTGGGCATTTGGCTATAATACTGTCTTTATACCTGTTGGAGCAGGGGTGCTTTATCCCTTTTTCGCCCAGATGGTAAGCCCGGAACTGGCGGCTCTGTTGATGGCTGCCAGCTCTTTATCGGTAACTTTGAATACGTTACGAATGAGGGGCTATACTCCTCCGATAATAAGAAACCGGCATCAGGGCGGAGGAGACACTTCACCCGGATTAAAAGTAGCTGAAATCTGATTAGAGGAAACCATGAAAACTCGTAATACAGCATTAATCAGTGCATTGCTTTACACTTCGATTTCCCTGGCGGCTGCCGTAATATTTTTCGCCATCGCTATCAGCACGGGTTACGGCTGGGTGGGAAGCATTGGCGGAGCAGTCTGGATATTTATTCTCTGTATGATAATAACCATGCCACTGGTTACCTCATCAATAAAGAAAAGATACGGCTGAATTATGGTTTGCAAGCCCTTACTAAAGAAACAGTACCCAGCACAGTCATGAAACCGGCATACTCTTCAACCGGATTAAATCCGGCGCTGGAAGCCATCTCCGGCAATAGTCCTTTAATATTATCTCCCATTTCCTCCAGGTGCCGCATGAAAAGGGATATGAGAAACATCAAAATATTGCCCGGTTTGCCAAAGTCAGCAAGGTGAAATTCTCCTCCTGACCGCAGAACACGCCAGGCTTCGGCCATTGCACGAACTTTGTTTTCCTGTGTGAGATGGTGAAACAAAAGACTGGAGACCACATAATCAAATGAATTGTCAGGATACGGCAGGTTATAAGCCATTCCCTGATCCAACTTTATCCCCAGACGGGCTTTTTTAATTTTTCCCCGGGCTATCTCCAGAATGTTCCTGTCAGCATCCAGCCCTCTTATTTCCACTTCAGGACTGGTCTGCTTTATCATCAAGGTTAAAGTGGCTGACCCGCATCCCAGGTCGAGCACTCTGGAGCCATCTTCTATCTGAGCTTTCCTTATCAGAGTCCGCTTAAAAGTTTCCTCTCTCAAAGTCCGGCGTGTCAGGGGATCATAAATAGACGTCAACCGGTTAAATGTCAGCGGAGGGATATAATTATCTCGTTTGTCATTCATATGTTTCTCAACGTCTTGCATGGCATTTATTACCTTTCATGAATTATATACCCTTTTTCAAATTGCTGATAATTTTCATCCCTGATATTACTAAATGGACATCCATCAAACCCGGGACAGACGATGCAACGGGATGCGGCAAATTTCTCGATGGCTTCCGGTAGTACAAGTAACCGGAAACATTACTTCTACAATACAGAATATAATTAATATAGTTGCCCGGATATCGAATAAAAAATTATTACCCGGAAAAACCAGTTATGAAAAAACAGCGGTTTATCATCATTGGCGGGGTAGCAGCAGGCATGAGTGCGGCCAGCAGAGCACGCAGACTCAGACCTGATATAGAGATACTGGTCTTCCAGAGGAGCGAATATGTTTCCTATATTGCCTGCGGAATGCCTTACCTGATTTCCGGCAAAGTTAAGTCAATTGATAGCCTGGTGGTTTATGACGCCAGGATTTTTCAGGAGAAAAGAAACATCAACGTATTTTCACACCATGACGTCCTGCGGATATTTCCCCAGAGGAAAACCATCCTGGTCAGGAATAATCAGACTGCCGAAGAAAAAGAGCACTCTTATGATAAGCTGCTTATCGCAACGGGCGCCAGACCGGGTGTTCCCGGAATAAAAGGAAAAGAACTCAAGGGGATTTTTACCATCCGGCTGCTTGAAGATGGCAGAACCATCAAGGAATATATAAAAAACAACTCACCAAGAATGGGGCTTGTTCTGGGGGCAGGTTCCATCGGAATGGAGATGACTGAGGCTTTTACCGAATCCGGGATTAAAGTAACCGTTGTTGATAGCATGCCCAACATTCTGGGAACCATGGACGATGAAATAACAGAGATCATTGAGCAGGAGCTAAAGGAAAACGATGTAACGTTAATCAAATCCAAGACAGTGAAAGAGTTTACCGGTGAAGACACCATCGTGAAAAAGGCTATTCTTGATAGCGGTGAGCCCATTGATGCCGGCATTGTCCTTATCGGAGCGGGAATAAAACCAAATTCTGAAATCGCTGCCGATGCAGGCATTGAACTGGGAAGCACTGGAGCAATTAGAGTGAATGAGAAAATGGAGACCAGTATAGATCGGAAGAGCACACGTCTGAACTCCAGTCACGAGATTCCA
>CAZIQW010000148.1:0-650 GCA_964541585.1 uncultured Dehalococcoidales bacterium
TACTGATTAAGCTGACTATTTGTTGTTTCTTGTACCATTTCTTATCTGTCTGTGAAATAAAATGCTGTTGTATATGAATGATGTGGACGCGGATGATCGATGATACCGCTCAATGCAATATATTGTGCTTCTAATAGTCGACCACACAACGTAGTCCATTTTTATTGTATCACATGGAGTCAGAAAAATAAAGTTTGAAGTGCCTGTGCAGGTAATAGCATGATTTATTTCCGGCATGATTGCCGGGAATTGAAAGAAAATATTATTTGCACAAGCTGGTATTTCTTACGTAAAATAAATAACGCCGGGCTATTATAAATAGTATACGATGATATCACGGTATCCGCAGCTGCTTGAAGTAAGGACGTTATCAGGTAATTTACGGAACACTTTAATGCATGTATGATAAGGTGATGGAAGGACCCCGGTCATTTTTAGTAATACTTCTATAGGGAGACTACGTAAATCCCGTTTCCTGCATTTTATATTCTATGGCGTATCCTCATGACGTGATAAAAGGAGGAATAGAGTGATTTTAATCGGTGAAAGCATTCACGTAATCTCCAGGGTTGTCAATGATGCGATAAATAACAGGGATGCGGAAGTAATACGGGAACTCGCCAGGAGTCAGGCAGAAGCCGGAGCAGATT
>CAZIQW010000148.1:660-6138 GCA_964541585.1 uncultured Dehalococcoidales bacterium
GGCTTGTTAATGTTATTCAGGAAGCTACGGAGTTGCCGATTTCGGTCGATACGATGAATCCGGTAGCAATGGAGGCAGGGCTGAAAGCGTGTAGAGCGAGACCACTGCTCAATTCCGCTTCGGGAAAGGCTTCCAGTAAAGAGATGATGATGCCTCTGGCTAAAAAATATGATACTGACGTGGTAATATCTGTGATTACCGATGCCGGTTGTCCCCCCGATGTAGAATCCAGGGTGGAAAGCATTATGGACACGGTTGCATATGCGAATGAACTGGGAATTCCAGACGAGGATATCTGGGTCGATCCCATCATTATACCTGTAAGCGCAGACCAGCGGCAGCCCGTAGAGGCGCTGGAGTTCATGAAGATATTGGGCGATTTATTGCCTGATGTAAAGTCAACCGTAGGGCTGTCGAATGTGTCCAACGGGACGCCCGCTCACCTCAGGGGCATTCTCAATCGTACCTATATGGTCATGCTTGGCAGATATGGACTGCATTCAGCTATAGTCGATGTGATGGATGCCGAACTGATGAAAATACATCGCGGTGAGCTGCCCGAGATAGTTGAGCTTATCTACAAGGTAATGGATGGCGGAGCATCAGATATGGCATCGCTGACCGATATCGAAAAAGACTATGTAAAAACCGTCAAGGTATTGCTGGGAGAAACACTTTACTCTCATGCATGGCTTGAATAACATAAGGGTAATGTCGGGAAAAGGAGCAGATAATGGAGTACAAAGCACCGCTCGAAGTTTATAACGGGAAAGTGGCGGAACTGGTTGTGGGCAGGGGAAACAAGGTCGTGAAAACAGGCGGGGAGAAAGTGCTTCCCTTCCACTTTTTTGAAGGGGCAATGGATAACAGGCCTCGAACCGCTCTCGAACTATATGATGTTGACCCGGAAAACTGGTCCGAATGGGTTCGTCAGCCTTATCAGGAAGTCCTGCAGGATCCGGTATCCTGGGCAAAGAAATGTGCAGGATTTGGCGCGGATATGGTATGTATGAGATTAATGAGCACTGACCCTGCGGGTGATAACGGGCCTGCGGATAAGGCTGCAGCTAAGGTGAAAGAAGTGGTTGAAGCGGTGGATGTCCCGGTGATCGTGTATGGTTCAGGAGACGAAATGAGGGATATCGAGGTGCTTACCATGGTGGCGAAGGTATGCAAAGGAGACAACCTGCTTATTGGGCCGGTTGTTAAGGAGAACTACGAGCCGATAAGCAAGGCAGCTCTTGAATACGGACATAATATAATCGCGCAGACGCCGCTTGATATCAACTTGGAGAAGGAATTGAATGTCAAACTATTGAAAACGTTCCCTCCCGACCGTATCGTTATCGACCCGCTAAGCTCCGGACTGGGTTATGGCATGGAATATAGCTTTACGATAATAGAGAGGACAAAGCAGGTAGGAATCATTTTCGGCGATGCTACCATGCAGATGCCTATTATTGCCGACATAGGCGGAGAGAGCTGGAAGGCGAAACAGGCAAAGGAGAGCCTGGAGCAGGGAATTTTGTGGGAAAGTACTGCAGCGCTCAGTTTGCTTCTTGCAGGAGCAAATATAATTGTGCTCCGGCATCCCGAAAGCCTGAAATTGATGAAAGAAGTAATTGAGGGGAAAATATAGTTATTACGCCCCTTTTTTCGGGTTGGCAGTGATATGTCAAGATAGGTTGATGAAAGGAGTACCGGAAGCCTGTTCGCCGTATTAAACGTGCGCACAAGGAGTAACAGAATATGGCGGTACACGGGGGAAAGCAGATGAAACATACGCGTGAAGATGATGTAAAAGAAATAATACGAAGCGATGATCCGTGGGAGCCGGTAGGACACACCCCCATGCCTGAAATTCCCGATCTCCGGAACTGGGATATGAGGTTGTTGAAGCAGTATAAACCGTTCTATGCTCCCACATGCGACATGTGCTGTTTCTGTACCTATGGGAAGTGCGACCTCACCGGCGACAAACGGGGAGCCTGCGGTATTGATATCTCGACGCAGCAGGCGAGGGTTGTACTACTGGCATGTTGTATGGGCATGTCGGCGCACGGCGGGCACGCACGACATATACTGCACTATTTGATTCCGAAATTGGGTAGAGATTTTAAAATAGATCTCGGTGACCGGGTAAATGTAGAGGCTCCTCATATCAGAACTGTGCTAGGTTTGAAACCGGAGACGCTGAGCGACCTTGAAAAAGCTGTTGAATATGCTGAGAGCCAGCTCATCCACCTTATCTCGTCGCTGCATACCGGGCAGGAAGGCTCGTCGCTGGACTATGAGTCAAAAGCGCTGCACGTCTCCATGCTCGACCATGTGGTTATGGAAGTATGCGATATTGCCGAAATAGTGGGTTTCAACTACCCGACGTCTGTTGCGGATACACCTATGGTGGATATGGGCTGGGGTTCAATAGATAAGACCAAGCCTATGATCCTGCTGATAGGTCATAATCCCGTCACAGCAATACCCATAATTGACTATTTAAATGAACATGACCTCGCCGATAAAGTCGAAGTCGGCGGAATTTGCTGCACTGCGCTGGAAATAACCAGGTACAGCCAGAGGGCGAAGATAATAGGCCCGCTCTCCCGCCAGCTTTATTTCGTCAAGAGCGGTTTGGCGGATGTGATCGTGATAGATGAGCAGTGCATCAGGACCGATATACCGCAACAGGCAACGCTTGCCGGCTCCGCGTTGATTGCGACATGTGATAAAGCCTGTCACGGCCTTGAAGATATGAGGCGGAAAGAGGCGGATGAAATCGTGAGGTCGATGGTCGACAAAGGACAGCACTCATTGATATTCGATCCCGACAAGGCCGCCGAGGTTGCTGTGCGAGTAGCTCTGGAACTGGCGCCGAAAAGGAATAAGTCGCAGGTAACGGCTGAGCAGGTGCCCGCACTTGCTCAGGACCACCGCTTGTGTAATATGTGCAGCCAGGTCTGCCCGAACCTTCTGTCTGTCGGTGATGCCATCGAAGCGGCGAAAAACGGAGACCTGACGCTTCTTGCAGAGGTCTTTTCCAAATGTCTGGGCTGCGGCAAGTGCGAGCAGGAATGCCCCCGGCATGTGCCTATCATAAAAATGATGCAGGCAGTGGCAGGGAACGAGACATGGAAAGTGAGAGCAGGACGGGGGCCGGTAATGGATACAGAGATACGGAAAGTGGGCGCCCCGATCGTGCTCGGCACCATCCCCGGCATAATCGCCGTTGTGGGCTGCTCCAATTTCCCGGAGGAAATCAGCGAGATAGCCGAAATAGTTGAGGAGTTTGCCCGGAGAAAGTATATTGTGGTGCTTACCGGATGCTCCGCAATGGCTGCCGGCATGAAAAAGGACAAGGACGGAAAGACCGTCTACGAGAAGTTTCCTCCCGATTTTGATGCAGGGGGAGTGATCAATATAGGTTCATGCGTGGCTAACTCTCATATCACGGGAGCTGCTATGAAGGTCGCTAATATATTCGCGACACTACCGTTGAGAGGAAATTACGAGGTGATCGCCGACTATATCCTTAATCGTGTCGGCGCGTGCGGCCTTGCCTGGGGCGCCATGTCCCAGAAGGCGGCGTCTATTGCCACAGGATGTAACCGGCTGGGCATACCGGTCGTACTTGGTCCTCATGCTGCAAAATATCGCAGGCTGTATTTAAGCCGCAAAGCAGAGGATGACTGGACGGTTATGGACGGGCGGGAGAGGAAACCGGTAGATACCGGAGAGCCGTCTCCAGAACATTTGATAACTGTGGTGGAGTCCAAAGAAAGGGCAATGATTACCATGGCAAAGCTCTGCATCAGAAAGAACGACACACCGCAGGGTAGGCAGATAAAATTAACGCATTATGTCGGTCTGCACAAGCAATACCTCGGAGGACTGCCGGAGGACATTCATCTATACATTCGCAAAACGTCCGATATACCGATTTTCTTCAAGAAAGAGATAGTGCCCTATCTTGAAAAGGTCGGCTGGAAAGAAAAGCCGGTATTGACGCTGCCGACATGGATCGGCACGTATCCCTCTGATGTTCCGCTGGATGCGGTTATACACTAATTCGATAAGGATAGTTGCGGGAATATAGAGTCAGGAAAGGAGAGCCTATGGCGACCGGAGCGTTACCATTTCATCATGTGAATACACTCACGGGAACGAAGTCTGCGAGACTTATTGAAGACCCCGGTGAATATGCATACTATATCAAACGGGCAAACAGGCCTTTATTAGTAATAGGGCCAAGAACCCTGACCGTGATTCTTGGCGAAAAGCTACTGCTGGAATATGCGGTAGCGATCGCAAAGTCCGGCAATATACCGGTATGTGCGACAGCTCATACAAAAAAGAAGCTTGTAGAGCTGGGCATTGAGCCGGCAAGCAGCTATGACATCATGGAAATTCTCAACCACCTGAAGGATCCTTCCTGGAAAGGGGTCAAAGGAGAAGGTAACCATGACCTGGTGCTGTTTATCGGCATCCGGACCGACCTTGCGACACAGGGGCTTTCGACGCTGAAACATTTTGCGCCCCACCTTAAAACAATGACGCTGTGCAAATATTACTATCCGCATGCCGGTTATTCTCTGCCCAATTATAAAAAAGACGACAGGTGGAAAGAATTTTTGGAAACTCTCATCGAAAAATTGTCGGAGAAGGAGGCATAACGATGGCAGGAATATTCCCTGTTGACGTCGGCCCGCAATATGAGGGCGAGGTAATAAGGAAAGATGATATGTACGTCGAGCTCGGCGGGCCGAAGCAAAAAAGCAAGTTCGAGCTTGTCACAATAAAAAATGCCGACGAAATTGAGCATGAGAAGATAGAGGTAATAGGGCCTGACCTGGGCGATATGAAGGAGGGGGAAAGCTATCCGATCGGCATGTTGATAGAGGTAGCCGGGGAAAAGCTTGAAAAAGATATGGAACCCGTATTCGAAAGAAGGCTCCATCTTTACACCAATTACATAGAGGGATTTTATCATATGAACCAGAGGGATGATGTGTGGATGCGGCTCAACAAGGACTCGTTTGGTAAAGGGCTGAACACGTTTGAGGCGCTCGGACAGATAATGATGTTCCTGTACACGTCGGAGCTTGATGTCATTGAGAAAATTTCTATAACTTTTATAACCGATGAAAAGAAGGTGGAAGAACTACTTGTGAAGGCACGCGAGATATATAAGGCGAGGGACGAAAGGGCCCGCGGGTTGCGGGACGAGGATGTGGAAGAATTTTACAGTTGTGCACTTTGCCAGAGCTTCGCACCGACGCATATCTGTATTGCCACGCCGGACAGGATTGCGAATTGCGGTGCGATAAGCTGGTTTGACGGCAGGGCCGCCTATAAGCTCGATCCTGAGGGGCCGGTGCAGGAAGTGAAAAAAGGGGAGTGCATGGACCCTGTAAGAGGCGAATATGCCGGCTGCGACAGGCTCGCCGGGGAAAAATCGATGGGGGCATACAACCGGGTCTA